>JAYWHS010000638.1:0-3140 GCA_043777635.1 Kofleriaceae bacterium
CACAATGAGCAACTACGATGCACTGCTGCGTGAAACCGTAGCGCGGCACTTCCCGAGAGCCGTGATTGCAGATGCCACGCTGCACCTGGGCTTTGGCGAGTTGCAGATGGAGTGTAGCGTCGACAAAGTTATCCCCTGGGGTGAATCGGTTACCGCCTCATTATTTTTTTGGCTCACTGGCGGGCGGCTCGGCAAAACTGTGGTTTTTATGTCGGCCTCTGGCTACGGCCCTTCGGCTGAACAAGCGGTAGCCGAAGGTGGCTGCATTTGGACTTGCACCGTGGGCCCGGTTTTGCGTGCAGGATTCGCCGACGAAACCGTCGAGGGCATCACGTCGATTGACATGGTGCTCGACAGCGAACCAGTGCGCGTGTTCTTTAATGGTTTTGACCGGGCGATAGCGCTCAAACCTAACGAGCCCATCGAACGACGCATCCTAGCGACCCGTGACCGATTTGGTGCAAAAAAAATGTTGTTGCCGACCGTGCTGGCATCGACACAGCTACCGGTTTTTGATGGCTCGCGACCTACTGTGTTGAGTGTATTTGTCATGGATGGGGCATCGCAGCGGGTGGTAGAAGTCAAAGTGGATGGCCACGACTGGCGTGGCATGGAACGATTGTTTGCTGGGGTCGCGGCGGAACCGGAAGGTGCCATGGTGATGATGCGCGACCTGGCGGTGGTTGTGCCGCTGCAACCGGCGGGCTGTCCATCGCGCCAGGTCGTTGAACAATCGTTAGCTGGCGTGATTGCCGACGAACAATGGCTGGGTTGGCAACATCATGGCGGTGTGCTGCAGGCACCGCTGGGTGCTGCGGAGCTCAATACCCTCGAACAACAACTTGGCAGGTTACCGGCCGACTACCGTGAGTTCCTCCTGCACGTCAGTGAAGCCGGCGCGGGGCCAGGCTATGGTTTGCTGTCGCCACGCGCCGCGATTCAAAAACGCGTCAGTGCTGGGAAATTTGCTTGGGTGGATGGGGCGCCGGTGTCGACCTCCGTCCAGGGTGTGTTGCTGCTGGCGTTGGCTGGTTGCGGCATGGTTTGGATGCTGGTGCTGCATGGTTCGCATGCGGGCGAGGTTTGGATCGATGCGACGGGTTCCGACGGTAGTGCGCGCTGTGTAGCGCCGTCGTTTGCGGCTTGGTATCGCGGCTGGCTCGCCGCCAGTTTGCGCAGTGAACAGCGTTGGATTCATTGGGATGGCATGTGCTGCGCAACCGCCAATGTAGTTGGCAAAATGCTGCAAGCACAGCCTGAGCCCAAGGCTGGTGAGCGAGCCGTGCTTGATCTAGCGCCGGGCGCAATCTCCATTACGGCACACAACTCGGCATTGGCCGACGCTCCTGCGCTGGTAGATCCATGTGCAAGCTGCGTCCACTTGGTTAAACAGGTTGGTTGTACGATGGACGTATTTGTTCGCCCCAATCAAGGTGTTGGTGCGGCCGGTCCGTCTGCCACGCCCGCTGCGAGTTCATGGCAACGGCTCAAGCATGTGACAAAAAAATGGTTCAGTTAGCCCCATGTCCATGCGGCGCACCTGCAGCGTACGCCGCATGCTGTGAACGTTATCTGCGTAGACCCAGAAATGGAGCGAACGAGCGAACGCTCGAAGCGGGGCCCAGAAATGGAGCGAACGAGCGAACGCTCGAAGCGGGGGAATATCTTGCTGCACCGACGGCCGAAGCCTTGATGCGGTCGCGCTACAGCGCCTATGTCGCGCGTGATGCTACGTACTTGCTAGCAACCTGGCATGCCTCAACCCGACCGCGGCGCCTCGATTTTCCAGCAGGCCTGCGCTGGCTTGGCTTAACCGTGGTGCGTCACGAACAAGCGGATGCGGACCACGCCGTTGTCGAATTTGTTGCCCATAACGAAGTCCGACGACTGGGCCTGCGCCAACGCCGCGCCGCCGCACGCACGCCAAGCAATACCCACATCATGCACGAGGTCAGCCGCTTTGTACGCGAAGCCGACCGTTGGTATTACCTCGATGGCGTGGTGTCGTAGTGGCGAAGGCGGCACATCGTGGCAACAAACAAGAATTGCCATCAAAGCTGTGTGTTGCTTGTGGCCGTACGATGACCTGGCGCAAGGCTTGGGCCAAAAATTGGGAGCAGGTGAAATACTGTTCCGATCGGTGTCGCGCTGCGGCGAAACCGGCACGTACGGTAAACTCAGTGAAGTAAAAGCTACGCGAGGCGAATCCAGCGCGCCCGTGCTGCATCAAGCTTTTTAGCAAAGCTCGACGGAAAGCACTTCGCAACGTAGTCATATGCCTGTTGAATCAACTCGGCATCGACCGCATCTGGCACTTCAAGGTTTTGGTCTTCCGGGTTTGGGCGGATTTGTAACCGCACAATCTCCGTAAGCCGCAACACGTGCAGGCGGTTCATGAACAAGGCATGCGCGATGCCCAAATACATTTCCTCTTGAGCAGGGTCCAGTACCATGGTGACGCTAGTTACCATACTTACGGCCAACTTGTGAACCGAATACACCGGGCTAGGAACCGCGACGCTTGCGAGCGGCGAGATCTGCCATGCGAGCGGCCAGTTCGCGTTCAAAGCCGGAATCGCTGGGCTGGTAGATGGGGGCGGCGGCTTGGGCTAACGCATCCGGCAAGTAGTCTTCCGGCACGTAGTGACCGGCAAAATCATGCGGATATTTATAGCCATCGCCATGGCCCATGGCGGCCCCCAGCATGCCGGAGGCGTTGCGCAGTTTGGCCGGCACCGGCAAATTGCCATGCTCTTTGACCAATTTGCGTGCCGCAGCGTACGCCGTAAGCACCCGATTTGATTTCGGCGCAAGCGCTAGATAGGTGGTGGCTTGGGTCAGCGGCAAGGCCCCTTCGGGCAGCCCGACCAGTTCAAATGCTTGCAGTGCAGCAGTTGCGACCAGCAACGCTTGGGGGTCGGCATTGCCCACATCTTCACTTGCAAAGATCACCAGGCGGCGCAGCAAGAATCGTGGTTCTTCGCCGGCTTCGAGCATGCGGGTGAGCCAGTACATCGCGGCATCGGGGTCAGAGCCGCGTAGACTCTTGATAAAGGCGGAAATGACACCGAAGTGCTCATCGCCGGCACGATCGTAAAGTAGATTCTTGCCTTGGGCGGCTTCGGCAACTTGTTCGGCGG
>JAYWHS010000639.1:0-10854 GCA_043777635.1 Kofleriaceae bacterium
TTGGTGAAACGCAAAGCCGGCGAACCGTTTCGCAACGTGGTGTATCGAATGCTCGACGTCGGTGACGTCGTGCCGCATAATTTTTTCTCGGGCTTGACCCAACGTGTCGCCGAAAATCCGACGGCGTTCGTCGGTTTTGCCTACGTGCATGACACGACTATTCGTGAATTGACCGACGACGCTGAGATCGAAGATGATGGCGACGACGACGATGATGAAGTTGTAACCCGTGCGGCGGCCCCTGCCGCGCGGACGGTGAAATCGCCGGTGCGCTCAGCGGTGGCGGTTGCACCACCGAAGCGCACGCCACGCGCGAGTGAGCCAAATCTGGCCACGGGATCCGCTACGCTGATACCAGCCGGCAAATCAGGTAAGCCAAAAGTTGCGGCCGTGGGTCGTATTGCGCCTGCTGAAGCGGTTGAACTCAGTGCCACGTTTCAACATGCCCGCACCGAGCCGGCCAAAGCAGCAGTGGTGGCTGGCGCCGAGCACGAGTTGGCCAAGGCCGCCAACGCAAGTGAATGGTTGGCGTTGCGTCGAACGATCGACCCAGCGCGAGTCGCCGACGATGTGATGACCGAATTGGTCAGCGTGATCCGCGCCGGCCGATTTGCCAATGAAGGCGAACGGGCCACCGTGGTACGCGAAGCTGCAGCCATGTTGTTAGGCCGCGCCCTCAAAGCCCAAAGCGCCACCGCCGCGACGGTCGCCAAATTGCGTGGCACGGTGGCAACGCCGGCTGAGCAAGCTTGCTGGGATATCGTGCTGCGCATGGCTGGCCTTAGTTCGGACTAGTTTTTTGCTGGTCCGCTATAGTCGTAGCCCTTTGCGAATTCCTGCAACAATACGAGCCTGCCGCGCTTCAATATATTTCGGCCCAATCGACGATAAGTTGGCTAGCTCACGCGTAATTGGCAGCAATGGTTTTTGATATTGAGCTTTCTTTTGATCGAAGTCGGAATTGTTTGCCGCCGAATTCATTCGGGTTGTCAGTAGCGTCATATTTCCCAGCCGATACGTGTTGGCCTCGCGGAAGTTTTTGTTGAACGCTTTGACCCACTCGCTCTTGGCGTTGGGTTTTTGCGGAATGATGTGCTCTAGCGATGTAACATTCAACGAAAGTTCTTGTTCGACGACGTCGGAGGTGCTTGATGCCTCTTGCCAAACATATTCGGCAAGCAGAAGTACTGCCGTGTTGTTGTCGCGAATTTCGCCGTCAATAAGCGTCGCGAGTTTAGTTGCTCCCTGCGTTGCAGCGAAACACGTTTTTGCTTCGGTAACCTTACCAGCGAGAATCAGTGTAATTGCTTCGTAAATCGGCCCGTTCGAGAATCTAGCTTTTGGGGCGAGCAAAATGTTAAGAATCCAACGTTGATATTGGCAGAGAAATTCGAGCACTGGCTCATTTGATTGGCCGATGAAATTTTGCTGTCGAAAAAGTGCAAGCATCAAGTTGGTGCTGTAACGCTCGTTTCCGGCTGCGCGTAAGAATCGAATTTTGTTTCGAATGGCTTTGTCGTCGACAGTTTCAGGCCGATCAATTAAATTATAGTAATTCAGGTCACGTTCAAACGTTTTGTAGAAACGAGTTGCCCTAGGCTCATTGGGTAGCGATTTAAAGGCGTCATCCTCACGGTAAATCTGGCTTAGATCGTTGAATGCCGAAGACCTTTGCTGTTTCCCTACCCAGCTCTCAACCCAGCGTCCAAGATAGTCTTCCTTGAGATTTTTCTCCTCAATCGCTGACCAAAGTGCGGGCGCGTCGGGCACATTGGCTTCCGTCAGCTGTTGCAGTAGGAAATTGCGCAGCAGGTCTAAATTGGTTAGCGGTAGCCCTCGATTGTTTAGCGTTTCGAAAATCATAAACGCAGTGTCAAAACTGGTCGTGGTGATCAGCACAAGTGCGACTCGCACATGTAGAAATGTGAAAAACAGATTAAAAGCTTCCGCCTTCGCAATATCGAAAATGCCATCCGTTAAAAAGTATTCCCGAAGTCGTTCTGTAAAATAGTCACGATTGTCGACGTAACGTTGTGCGATTTCAGCATATCTTTCGTCGGTGACTTCTGAGGTTTTTTCGCAATTGATCACTCGTTCAACAACTTGATCATAGTCGAAACCAGCCACACGCAAAATCTTCACTTTAAGTGTTCGCTGCAGAGTTATGCCAGTTGTGTTGAAAAGGCGTGACTCAAGTCGGGCGATCGCGTCAGCTTTGAAATTAGCCAGCTCCGCATTGTCGCAATGTTCCTTTAGAAAACAACTCATCGCAGCGAAGAGCAAGGCCAGAGTGGTAAGTCGTTGCTGTCCATCAACTACTTCGAACGTTCTGGTTTTACTTTGCTCAATAACAACCATCGACCCTAAAAAATATTCTTTGTCAGAGTTATTGTTACAGTGAAATTCCCATAGGTCATTCCACATTCGATTAACTTGATTATTTGACTCAGTTTTTCCAACGCATTGCCACGAATACGGACGCTGGTACGCTGGGATGACATATGTCTTGTCGGTCCCGAATACTTCATCGAGTGAACTGTGGGTTGTGTTGAAGAACTTCATCGCTCGAAGTTAGCACGCGTGTTTGCAGGAAACCCAGACAGCTAGCGATGAAAGGAGGCATCCGGTTCATGTGGTTGACGCAGTTGCAGTCAAGCGGGTAGCCTTGAAGGCCGCAAGTTGTCGGACAGTTGTCCGCCTATCGGACGAAACCGGACAGCGTGTCCGGCTGCGGGCCACACCCGGACATGGAAAGTCGTGATCTCGTGTAGTTAGCGCTGGCACGAGGCGTGCTCTTGCCTTGCGGTGGAGGACGCTATGTCGAATCAAGAAAAAAAGAATAAGACCATCAGTGAAGCTATCAAGGTAATTCACAAACAATTTGGATCGGGCTCCATCATGCGGCTCGATAACTCGCTGATCCAAGAGGTCGAGGTTATCCCGACCGGGTCCGTGGCCCTTGACGTTGCGCTGGGCATTGGCGGCTTGCCACGCGGCCGCATTGTTGAAATTTATGGCCCTGAATCGTCGGGTAAAACCACGCTGACGCTGCACGCTATCGCGGAAGCGCAGAAGGCCGGCGGCGTGTGTGCGTTTATCGATGCCGAGCACGCGCTCGATACTGAATACGCCAAACGGCTGGGTGTTCAACTCGACGATCTGCTGGTGTCGCAACCCGATTGTGGCGAGCAAGCCTTGGAGATTTGCGACACGTTGGTCCGCACTGGCGCGATTGATCTGATCGTGATTGATTCGGTGGCGGCGCTAACCCCGCGCGCCGAAATCGAAGGTGATATGGGTGATTCGCACATGGGCTTGCAAGCGCGGTTGATGAGCCAAGCCTTGCGTAAACTCACTGCCGTAATTTCGAAAACTAAAACCGTAGTGGTCTTTATAAATCAGTTGAGACAAAAAATTGGCATTGTCTACGGCAACCCTGAAACCACGCCGGGCGGCAATGCGCTCAAGTTTTATTGCTCGGTGCGCCTCGATATTCGACGCAAAAAAGCGATCAAGCGCGGCGAAGAAACTATTGGTTCGGAGTGCAAAGTTAAAGTTGTTAAAAACAAACTAGCACCACCGTTTCGCGAAGCCGACTTTGATATTTTGTATGGCACTGGCGTCAATCGGCTCGGCGAGCTCGTCGATACCGGCGAAAAACTCGGCTTGGTTGAGCGCGCTGGTACTTGGTACAGCTACGAAGGTGCCAAGCTGGGTCAAGGCCGCGAAAAAGCGATGGCGCACCTGGAAGAGAATCCGGCGATGCAGCTGCAATTGCGCGCTGCACTGGTGAAGCAAGCCAAGCTGGTAACCCAGCCGTTGCATGCTGCGGGCACCAATGGAGTGAGCAATGGGGTGACCCATGGTTCCGCTGGTTAGTATTTTATAAATAATGGCAATTGCGAGGGAATAAGGTTTCTTGCCGCGCATGTGTAAGGTCGCAATGACGTGTGCGTAACTACCGTATGACCTTACGCGCCATTATTTTTCCAAGTTTGCTTAGCCTTGCTGTGTTGCCTGCCACGGCCTGTGGGGCCGGCCGCATGTCGTCGCGCTCGCCAGCTCATATGGCGTTTGATGCAGAGAGCAGCGGAGGTGGTGCGTCCGCAAAGAGCGCAGTCGCAACTGGCTCTGATCCCGCGCTCACCGCGATTCCGGAACAGTTGGTCATCGAAGGCACGCTTCGCGTTGAAGTCGACAAGATTGTCGATTTGGTCGACGCGTTGCGAAGTCAGGTCAGCGCCGCTGGCGGTCGGGTCGTGTTGGAGTCAGTCAATGGTGCCGAAACCTCGTGGTCGGCTGCGCTCAAATTGCGGATACCACCAAGCTCGGTCGATGCGGTGGTGAAATGGTTGGGCGAGCGCGGCACCATCGTCGAAAAGCGCATCACTGCAAATGATGTTTCAAAAGAGCTGTTCGACCAGGAACTTGAAATTGCCAATCAACAAGCGGCGCTGGATCGGCTGACCAAGTTGATGGAACAAGGCGGCCTATCAATGGCCGACATTTTGTCGGTCGAAAAAGAAATGTCGCGGATTCGCGGCCACATTGATGAACTCAAGGGTGCGACCCGCTTCACCAAAGATCGCGTGGGGTTTGCAACGTTAGATGTTTACTTGTCGCGGGCTTCGGGTGCAGTTCATGTCGCCAAAGCTAAGGCGTATCCAGGTGCGCGCATGACAATGCTGACATTGTTGGGTCCAGGGGATCGTCAGCAAACCCGCTTCGGCGCCGGCTTGGTCATTCATCCGGTGTTGCGCAGCTTTTCTTTCGAAGTTGACATCTTTGCCTCGACCAAAGATCAGACCGCAGATCAAGGCGCGCGTGCGGTGTTGGCGTCGATCGGCGGGGCTTTTTATTCGGATTACCTCGGTCGAGGCGAGCGTTCGTTTCTCAATCCGTACATTGGCTTTCGCGGTGGCTATGCATATTTTGATGGTTCACGATTTCTGTCGCAATTTGAAGTTGGCGTCGAATTGCTGAAAACCAAACACTTCATGGTGGATGCCAACATGCGCGCCACCGCCATGGTTGGCAATAGCAGTGATCTCGCGGTGGTGTCAGGCTTTGGTGCCGTGGCGGCATTCTGAGATAGACGTGGTGCGGCTGACACCGTCCGCGCTGTTATCTTTGCTTTGCGAAGATCTTTTATCCAGTTCCTGCGTTATGTCGGGTTGCACAATTGAAATGGGAGTTAGCATGCGTCGTCGATTTTTTGCCTTATCCGTTACCGCTAGCGCGGCGGTTGCAACGTTGGTTGCAGCCGCGCCCCGTGCTGAAGCTTTCTGCGGCTTCTACGTCGGGGGCGCGAAAGCCGAAATGTTCAACAACGCGACTCAAGTCGTGTTGATGAGGCAAGGCACCACCACGGTGTTGTCGATGCAAAACAACTATCAAGGTCCACCCGAGGGATTTGCGTTGATTGTGCCGGTGCCGGTGGTGATTCACGAGAATCAAGTTAAAATCTTGCCACGCGGCTTGTTCGATAAGGTCGATGCGTTAGGGGCGCCACGGTTGGTTGAGTATTGGGAGCAAGACCCATGTCAGCCTCATTATGACTACGATCGCATGGTGCCCTCATCGTCGATGGAAGGCGATTCTGATACCGAAGACTCGGCCGCTGCCGATGCCTATCATGTAAAAATTGAAGCCAAATTTTCAGTTGGTGAATACGACGTGGTGGTGTTGTCAGCGGGCGAGTCGACCGGGCTCGATCGCTGGTTACGCGACAACAAATATCAAATTCCCAAAGGTGCCGAGCCGTTGCTGCGGCCCTACGTCGAAGCTGGTACCAAGTTTTTTGTCGCGAAAGTGAATCCCAAAAAAGTGACGTTCGTCAACGGCATGGCAACCTTGTCGCCATTGCGGTTTCACTATGACAGCGCGGAATTTAACCTGCCGATTCGGCTTGGCTTAGCCAACTCGAAAGGTACGCAAGATTTGATCGTGAACATCCTTGCGCCGCAGCGCTACGAAGTTGCGAACTATCCGAACGTTGCGATTCCGACCAACATTGTAGTGCGCGAGCGAGTGCGGGCAAATTTTGCTGAATTCTACGCTGCGTTGTTCGATCAAACCGTGGGCAAAACCAAAGGCGCGGTAGTTACCGAATATTCATGGGATGCGGGCAGTTGCGATCCATGTCCTGGCCCGACCCTCGATGGCAACGACTTGGCAACCTTGGGCGCGGATGTTATCGGTGCAACGTATCAGGGCGCAGATCCCTACAGCCTGACGCTGACGCGCTTGCACGCCCGTTACGGCAAAGAGGTAAAAGACGATTTGGTATTCAAAGCGGTGAACGCGATTGAAGGTGGCCGCGGCGTGCCAGATGACAAAGGCGCGATGAGTATGGTGGTCACGCAGAACGCTGGCGTGAACAATTTTCAAGGTCGTTATGTGATCTTGCATCCCTGGACCGCCGCGATCACCTGCGAATCACCACAACGCGGCCAGTGGGGCGGGCCACCACCACAGGAGCTTGCAGATCCAGCTCTTGCGAACAGTGCTCAACCCAAAGCGGCGACGAATTTAGCATTTGCCCCGCGTGGAAAAATGGACCTCACCGAAGTGATTGCCGTCGACGTGCCGCAAGTTGATCTGCTTAGCTCAGGTACGGCGAATCCGATCCCGCGGCTGCGCAAAGGCCAGGGCTGTACGTGCAACGCAACGGGAGTAGTTGGTGGTGTCGGTGGTGCGGCCGGTGGAGCAGGCTTGGCTATGATGGTTTTGGTAGTTGCTGGTCGGCGTCGAAATCGAAAGGCGTAGTTCGTAGCGTGAGTTCGTTAGCGTGAGTTCGTTAGCGTGAGTTCGTTAGCGTGAGTTCGTTAGCGTGAGTTCGTTAGCGTGAGTTTGACATCAGCAAACCGGACAACTGTCATTGACGCCAGTGACCGTAACGAAGATCTGGTGATGCTAAGCGGACTTGGTGGAAGCATGATGCCAGCGTCGAGGCACCTACCCCCTGCGATGGCAGTGTGACCGTTCATTCGTGACGCTCGTGCCACCCGAACATCGGGATTTGCGCTCGTCGCGTGGGCCCGGAATGAACCACTTGGGGTGCTTCGAACCGGGCACTCACGACACTCCCTCACAGTCACCTGCCATCTTGGTGGTGGCCGGTGCCCGCCGCTTCCGTGCCTTGCCCACATTATCTGCAGAACTCAACTCATGCCCGTCGAACCATTAGTCCGAAAGTCCGAAAGTCCGAAAGTCCGAAAGTCCGAAAGTCCGAAAGTCCGAAAGTCCGAAAGTCAGTGTCCGGTCTTCGGACTTCGGACTCCGGACTCCAGACTTGCAGACATGCGGACTGCCAGACTTGCAGACTTGCAGACTGCCAGACTTGCAGACTGGCGGACCGATGGCCGCTACCGGCAAACCGAATTTGCCAACCGCGCTGCGCGGCCAGCTCGTGAGCGGGCATCAAGTGTAGCAGCGTCGCAAAAGCCGAGCGCCATCGCACATTCCAACGCGCATTCAACTTCAATCGCCGAGGCCCGAGCGATGCGAAAGAATCGTTGCTGGCTAGCCGAGCCCCGCTCATAAGCGCTGCCTTCGCCCAAGTTAAGCATCACACTTTGTGCAGCGCGTTTACACTGGTTGGCCAAGTCCGACTCGCCGCGCCAACCACCGACACATTTGGCCACCGCCACCACGCTCTCCAGCGCCATGCGATACGCCACAAACCGATTTGCTAACAAAGAAATTGGGGTCATGCCCGCCACCGCGCACGGCCCGTGCCAACGAAATTTCAACCCCATCAACCGTGCCAGAGTTGGCGCTGGCCGTGCGCGATCGGGCAGGCCACCCCAATTTCTGCAGTCAGCAAATCGTGCGTCTATCTCAAAAGCTGGCGAATCGTCGACGGTAAAGTCCGTAAGTCCGGCAGTCCGCCCGTCCGCCCGTCCGCCCGTCCGCTAGTCCGGAAGTCCGAAAGTCCGAAAGTCCGAAAGTCCGAAAGTCCGAAAGTCCTGCAGTCCGAAAGTCCGAAAGTCCTGCAGTCCGGAAGTCCGAAAGTCCGAAAGTCCTGCAGTCCGGAAGTCCGAAAGTCCGACAGTCCGGCAGTCCGAAAGTCCGGCAGTCCGAAAGTCCGGCAGTCCGAAAGTCCGAAAGTCCTGCAGTCCGTCCGCCCGCCCGTCCGCCACCCGGCCCTTCCATCTCTCCTCTCCTCTCCTCTCCTCTCCTCTCCTCCTCTACTTCACCGGCGGCTCAATCCGCTCAACGCCCCCACAATACGGCCGCAACGCCGGCGGAATAATCAACGAGCCATCGACTTGTTGATACTGCTCTAAAATGGCAACCAACGTACGACCGATCGCGATGCCTGAGCCATTGATCGTGTGCACCATGCGTGGCTTGTCGCCGTGCGCGGGTCGGTAACGAATTTTAGCGCGACGTGCTTGAAAATCTTCGTAGTTGGAGCACGACGAAATTTCACGGAACGCATTTTGACCAGGTAGCCAAACTTCGAGATCGTAAGTCTTCGACGAGCCGAAGCCCATGTCGGCGGTGCAAAGCGTCATCACTCGATAGTGCAGCCCTAAGCCTTGCAACACTCGCTCGGCGTCGCCACGCAGCGCATCAAGTTCGGGGTAGCTGGTTTCCGGCGTTGTGAATTTTACTAGTTCAACTTTGTCGAATTGATGTTGGCGAATCAGGCCACGCGTATCTTTGCCATACGCGCCAGCTTCGGCGCGAAAGCATGGCGCATACGCACAATATTTAATCGGCAGCAGCGCGGCATCCAAAATTTCGTCGCTGTGCAAGTTGGTTACTTGCACTTCAGCCGTTGGCGATAAGAACAAATCATTGTCAGGAACCAAGGCTTCCGGCGGTGTGCCCGGCGCTGGCGTCGGCATCGCTAACCGGAATACATCGGCTTCGAACTTCGGCAATTGTGCGGTGCCACGCAGCGCAGCGCGCCGCACCAATGCGGGTGGCCAGATTTCTTCGTAGCCGTTCGAAGTGTGCAGATCGAGCATATAGTTCATCAACGCGCGCGTTAGCCGCGACGCCCAACCGCGCAATACGGTGAAGCGGGCACCAGAAATTTTGGCGCCGCGTTCAAAATCGAGAATGCCCAGGACTTCACCAACGTCCCAGTGGTTTTTAGCCACAAAACCGTCGGGAAACGTTGGCGCAGTGCCCCATACATGAAGCAACTGATTATCGTGCTCGGTTTTGCCATCGGGTACGCTAGGGTGCGGCGCGTTGGGCAGCAGCAACAATTGTTGTTCGGCGTCGGCTTCAACGGCACCCAGCGTAGCTTCGCCTTCTTTGATTTTGCTCGACAACAATTTGAGTTCATCGCGGGTTGCGGCAAACTCGGGTGATTTTTTATCGAGCTTCGACATCTGCTCGTTGGCGCTGTTGCGCGCAGCTCGCTGAGTATCGAGGTCACCTTGCAAACTTTTGCGCCGTTGATCGACGAGCTTCCATTGCGCCACTGCGTTGCCAACATCGCCACCGCGGCGCAAGACGTCTTCCATTCGATTAGGATCCAACATACGTAGCCTTTTCAAGTCACAAGTGTCGCTGCACGGGCGCGAGACGCCATGCGCCGTTGTGTACCCTCGGGACATGGTACGGAGCAAGGGCACGGTGCAAGCCTCACCACTAAGGACCGCGCGTTGGGTCCAACCCGTGCGGTAGCCGCACTGCGCGAATTGAATATGAACGAAAAAACTGCAATGATAAAGACAACTTGCGATTGTCAGTGCTTTTAGGTTTAACTTTTGGGTTCAACCCGACGTCTTGGTCTACGTGGATACGCTTGCACTTTCACTCGGTTCTTGTGCGATGACGGAGCACGCCGAAGACGCCACGGTGGAGCTGCAAGCCCAGCGTGACCGCGAGAATATTTCCGCATGCATCGCCGGCCGAACCACCGCATTTGACAGCTTGGTAAAGGCTCATCAGCGCGGTGTTTTTTATTTAGTTCGCCGCTATGTGCGAGTTGATGCTGATGCCGCCGATGTTACGCAGCAGGCATTTGTGCGAGCATTTCGAGCGTTGGCGCAGTATCGCGGCGACGCCACGCCTAGGAGTTGGCTGTATCGCATTGCCATCAATTGCGCGTTGTCATGGTTGCGCGATCACAAACGCGAGAGCGCGAGTGAACTTACTGACAACATGCTCGTCGTCGACGCTACCGGGGCTAGCGATTTGGTCGAAGCGCAACGTAAAGCGGTGTTGCGCGCAGCGATCGCGCAATTGCCACCGAAGCAACGTCAGATCGTCGAGCTGCGGGTGTTTGATGATTTGTCATTTCGCGAAGTGGCCCAGCTTGCCGAGTGCAATGAAAACACAGCTAAGGTAAACTTCCACCACGCGCTACGGCGCTTGCGAGACCTGCTCCCCGACGGTGCCCCATGACTCAACGACGCCAAGCACCTGATGCCTCCGATGGTCGTGCTGACCTTCAGCTCGAAGCCGAATTGCGCCAACTGCGGCGCGACGATCAGCGCGTGCAACCTGATTGGTCGGTTATGCAGGCTTCGATTACGATGGCGGTTGCGCAGTTACCTTCGCCGCAGCTGCCATGGTGGCGGCGCTGGTCGGTGATGGTGCCAGTTACCGGAGCGTTGCTGGCGAGTGCCGCCGCACTGGCGTTGTGGCGCGTACAACCCAGTGAGCAACCGACGCTGGAAACACCGGCTGTCGTCGCCGCGCTGCCAAGCGCAGACGCAGCGTTGGCGTTGCCCGCGACTGAGGCTGGTGCCAGTGCTGTAACGGTACCGCTGGTCCTCGACGGTGAAGATGTTGATGTAGCCAGCATTGATGAAACGGCATTGCAGCAAGCTTTTATTGATGAGACTCAAGCCGAGGCAGACGCGGTAGCTAGCGACGTCAGTA
>JAYWHS010000640.1:0-3137 GCA_043777635.1 Kofleriaceae bacterium
ATCAAGATACTCAGCAAGATACCGGGCTGTCGGAAGACGGTGGCATTGGTGCCGATCAGCTATCGGACGATATTGCCAAGAAGTACGACCCTGATCGCCTGTTGAAAATGATGTCGGCGCGGGCTGGCCGCGGTGACTCGCTCGACCACAGTTTGCGAAATCGCTATGAACGTCGTTACGGTGTAGACCTTGGTCACGTCCGCGTGATCACCGGCGAGTTTGCTGAGAAATTCAACCGCGACCGCAATGCGCACGCGGTGACTATTGGCTCCACCGGTATGATTTTGATGGGTGGCACGGGCGATCGCTCGTCGGCCACAGCAGCTGGGCAAGCGTTGTTAGGCCACGAATTGGCACACGTTGCGCAAGCCAAGCGAGGCTTGCACTTCAAATCAATGGGCGCCGGGATGCCTTTTGCAGAAGAGCATGAGCGCGAAGCTGAAGCCCACGAAGCTGAAATTTTGCACGAAGAACAAGGTGGCTCAAATTCGGGGCCAAGTGCCGCGCAAGTTGCGGCCCACGCTGAAAAGCAAATCGCGAAAATCCGCGAGCGCGTACTGGAAATGCTTGGCGATGCCGGTGAAATGCAGTTGGTCCGCGCCGGCCAAATGCGTCGTCCATAGTTCAGGCCGTTGTCAGACTTGCGTGGCCGCACCCGAGTTGGTTCATGCGCCGCAGTTGATGAGCGTTCCTGCGATGGCGTTGGGACACACAACAAAGCTCCCGCGATACTGAACCTTGGCATTTTTACAGCAATCGCGCACCGTAGGCTCGGGTTCGTTGTACGATATCCGCGTGTCGGAAACTTCTGCTGATGCTGGCTTGGTTCAATCTCGTACCCAGTTTGAACGCTTGATTGCCACCGAAGAGCTGGCCGGCCGCTCAATCGGCGGATTTGCGGCTGTTGCGATCGGTATGCGCGGCGTTGACCTAGATGGGGTTAGCCTCGATAAACTTGATTTGCGCGAAGCTGATGCCGATGCGGCACGCCTTGAACGGGCAACGTTACGGTTTGTTGATGGCAGAAAATCGCAATGGCCCGGTGCCTTATGGCATCGCGTAACTGCCGCAGATTGTGATTTAACCGAGATCAATTTGCAGCGGGCTCATGTGCTGCGCTGTGAGTTCGGGCCCGTTCGCATGGCGCGTGCGCAGTTTCAAGGCGCACGGATTTGTGCCACGACGTTCAAGGACTCCGAACTTTACGGCGCTAGTTTTGCTGGTGCGATGTTGATGAAGGTTAGCTTCGAAGGTTACGTCGGCTCGACGGTATCGCTGTCGCGAGTTGATTTTTCCGGCGCTTCACTATTCGACGTTGATTTCAAACGCGCCAACATGTACGGCGCTACTTTTCGCGGTGCGAGTTTGATGCGTTGTGATTTGCGTGGAGTGAGTCTTGCCACCGCCGATCTTTCGGGCGCGCGGCTGGTCGGTTGCTTGAGTGCTGGCGCTGACCTTGATGAAGCGACTTGGTAAAAGAGGAGAAGCTATGCCGACCCGACCTGATCTGCGTGAATTGACCACCGGCGTGCGCGATGCATTTGCCGACGCTGATCGCGAAACCCTGCTCGATGTGCTGAGTTTTGTGGTCAAGGAATATGTCGTCGATGGGCCGCCACCGATGATGATTCACCAAGTTGAGACACTTGGTGATTTAGCAAACTTGTCATTTGCGCAACTCATTGCCTCCTTACAAACTAGGTTCGAGCACCCCGAGTTGGCCATGTTCACGGTGGACGGTGATCATGTGTCGGTACGTGTTGGCGGCGTGATGCAACCGTTGGTCGCTGCGCGCAGCGTGGCAGGTGCCCCGGCTTCAGCGCCAAATCCAGCTCCTGCCGCCGCTGATTTGCCGCGCCCTGCTGCGGGTGTGCGAGTGATTGAAGCTACGCTTAGTCAGCAAGGTCGACCGGCTCCGGTACCTCCAAGTGCAGCTTCAGCATCGCCAAGTGCGCCACGCCCTATCAGTGGAATGTCGCTGCGTGGTCGACCGAATGACGGTGGTGCAAGCCCGCCGGTGCCAACGCCGGCACCCGCTGCTGCTGCGCCAGCGCCGGCTGTACCGGCGGCCGAGGCCAAACCGGACAAGCCGAGCAACTCAGGCGATGATTCATCGGCTCGGTTTTCATTGCTGGAGCTCGATTAATGTCGCAAGTTGCGCGTCGTTATTACGAACGTGGTCGTACCGCGTTAGGCAACCGCGATTTGGAGTCGGCGCAAGAGTCGCTGCGCGCTGCTGTTGACCTCGCCCCACAGTACGGCGATGCCCGCATGGCCTATGCCATCGCGTTGGCCAAGGCGGGTGATCATCCTCGGGCTGCGTCGGTGTTGCGCACCGGCCTAGGTCGGGCGGCTTCACCAATCTTGAGCGCCGCAATGTGGGCGACGTTGGGCGATGTGCTTACCGGCAGCGGCGATTTTTTCGGGGCCGAAGACGCATTCAATCGCGCTAAGCAGCACCCTAGTTTTGGCGTCCGTGCGGCCGCAGGTTTGGCTCGGGTCTACGGCAAACTTGGGCGTTTTGCCGACATGGCACGTGAGTTACGCGTCGCTGCCATCGGCAGTGTCGCGGTCACTGCGCCGTAGCGACGTCGTTGGCGTCGGTTATCGCAGCCAGGGCGGCAGGCGCGATGGCCAACTCCTAACCTCGGACGCCGTTGCCTGCAGGTAGCCAGGTTGGGTCAACCAGCGTTTGCACCAGCACGACCGTGATGTTGTCAGTGCCACCGTTGTTATTTGCAGCCCGAATCAAGTTTTCGGCCACGGCGTCGAGGGTTTCTCCAGACGTCATGATTTCGCGAATCATCCAGTCGTCGACCAGGTCGGACAAGCCATCGCAGCAAATCAAAAACACATCGCCGTGCTCCGGCGGCATGGTGTTGTGTTCGATTTCGACATTCGCATCCAAGCCAACTGCGCGAATAATTACGTTCGACGTCGCGGGCCCCATGGTGCCGACGAGATCAGGGCGATCTTGATACAAATTCCGCAGCGAGTGATCGCGGGTGATGGGGAACAGTTGCTGCTGGCGCAGCAAATACGCGCGTGAGTCTCCGCAGTGACAGATATGTACCAAATTGTCTTCGAATCGAAGGCCCACCGCTGTTGTGCCCATGCCGTGACATGCCATGTCCATC
>JAYWHS010000641.1:0-3135 GCA_043777635.1 Kofleriaceae bacterium
ACGAGTTTGGCAAGTGCTTGGCTCGCTGCCGGTGCAGGCGAGGCCCCGGCCGCGCGCTTGGCTTCGCTAACCGCCTGATTGAGTGCAACTAGCGCCAGCTGTTGCACTGCGACGTTGGATTCCAATGTTTTGTTAAGTGCCGTGACGTCTTTGGCATCGTCGTCGTCATTTTGCGGTTTGTTAAGAATTTTGTAGATGGCGGTCTGGGTCGCCGTTGCTTCTACTCCGGCCGCGTTAATCGCGGCAACCTGGATTTCAACTTGGCTGCCGGCTGCGTTGATAGCCGTCAAATCGACGGTGGCAGCAGGCGCTGGCACTGTTGCAGGTGCCACAGGGGTTGGCGTTGAAGCTACCGTTTGAAATGCCGAAGGGCCGATCTTTGCCAGGTTCGATTGTGCAACGGCGCGCACGCTACCATCGAGATCGCGAATCAAGATTTTAAGGGCGCGCACAACATCGGCGCGATCGGTGGCTGCCCATGTTGGCAATACCTCGGCGGTGCCGCGCCGCACCAACGGCGATTCATCAACGGCAGACCGCGATAACAGACTGCGCGCTTTGGCCCACGAGAACGATCCCAACAGGGTTACCGCAGTGAGGCGGGTCGCGACCACGGGTGAATCCATCAATTGCGCGACGTCGAGCTTGGAAGCATCGACCGGGACTGCCATTTTTTGTAACGCCACGACCGAGCGGGCTTGAAAATCGAGGCTAGATTTCTTGAGGCCGAGTTGCAACATGGCGACGGCTGGAGCCGAGGCACTGGCGTAATCGGCCAAGGCTTCCGCTGATGCGAAGCTCACATCGAAGTTGCGATCTTTGACACCGATTTCCAGCACGGGGATCACGATGTTGTTTTGGGCCACCACGCTGGCCTCAACTACGGCCAACCGCACCGACGACGATCCAGTTTTAATCCCGGTTTCAAGTTTACTCACAGCGCTGGTATCGCCGACTGCGATCAGCGAGCCCGATGCAAACATGCCAACTCGGCCGTTGTCGGTCGCGAGCTGAACCAAGGTTGCTTTGGCGATTGGATCGGCGATGCGGCCAAGGCTTTTCACCATTTCTTCTTTGGTGCCTGCATCTTTTTCGATCACCACGGCCGCCATAACTTGTTTTGCTGCCTCGGTGGTTTTGATCTTGCCTGCACTTTTTGCAGCAGCTTTACGCACCGGGGTTTCGGTATCGGTGATGGCTTGGGCCAACAACGGCAGCGCTTTGTCAGGCGACAGATCGCCGATGACGCCAGCACCTGAGGCTCGGACGTTCCAGTCACTTGAGGCCAGGGCGTTTTGAGTCCAGTCCACGGCGGCTTGCGCCATCACAACTGGCTCAGCAGCGACGATCGTAAGCAATGCACTTGCAGCCGAAATTGAAATCGTTTTGTCGGCTTGATGGAGCAACGGCGCTAGTTGTTGTAGCGATTCTTTTTCACCGATTTTACCTAAGGCCAAGGCCGCGATGCGGGTGTTCATTGGGTCTTTATCAGCGAGACGTTTTTTGATGAGATCAAAGCCGCTATAGTCACCCAGCTCGATCAGTGCGACGGCGGCGGTAAGTTGATTAGGCGAAGCTGAATCGTTGACAACATCGGTAAGTACTTGCTTGCCTCCGTCGTCGCCAATCTTGGCCAGGCCGACGGCTGCCGACAAACGCGCACCTTCGTCGGTTTCGGCTAGTAACGTGTACAAAATGCTGCGGGCTTTGGCGAATCGCAAAAAAGCTAATTTCGAAAGCAGCACGGGGCCGAGGTAAGGCGCCAACTGATTGAGTTCCGCTTCTTTTTTGATCAGCACTTGCAGGGCCGCAATCGCTGGCTTGGCGCCGGGCCCACTGATGTCGGCCAACGCTAGTGTTGCTTTGAGCGCCACCACTAGATTGCCATCCGCAGCGTACGTGGCGAGGCGTTTGATCGCGTTGTTGTCGCCCAGCCTCGCTAACGCTGCGGCATACCAAACTTTGAGTGGTGCTGACGCGGTAGCCTCGGCAGCGATCAAAACCGGTTTAGCGCTGGTGGTACCGAGGCTGCCTAACACTTGCGCAGACCAGCCACGGACTTGTTCGTCGATATCGGTTTCGGTCATTTTGGTTAAGGTCGCTGCGCTTTCGGTATCCAGCGCTTCGCCCACTGCTTGCGCTGCAAACGCACGATGCGGTGCTTCGGTTGCAGCCAAGCCGCCGCGCACCAATGCTAGAGAGTCTTTGCGTAGCGCCGCTGGATCCAAGATTCGCTGCGGCTCCACGGGCGTTGGCGTCGCAACCGGAGTTTGCACCGTTGGATTTGGCATTGGTGCTGGCGCTGTTACAGATGATTTTTTTTGCAGCGTTTTGATCAAAACTACACCGCCACCGCCGAGCAAGGCAGCGGCTGACAGCAGTACAACCACACGGTTACGGTTTCTTGATTTGGGCGCTTGGTCAGGTGGTGCCAAGGTTTCAGCGGCCAACGCGTTATTCACGCTGGTGCGTGGCTTCCCACCTGCGCCCGTCGTAGCTGTGCTAGCTCCTGAGAGCGTTACCCGATGTTTGATTGCATCCGCCAACGTCGGCGCAGCGTTGTCAGCGATCGACGCAAGGTCGCTGAGTACATCGTTGGCGGTGGCGTAGCGGTCGTTGGCTTCTTTGGCCAGCAAACGCTCGACCATGACGTCGATCGCGGCCGGCACTTGCAGTTCTGGCAGCGCGCTGTCGGCGATCTTCGGTGGATCACGAAACAGATGGCCCGACATGACCCCGGCCATGCTTTCACTCGCGAATGGCGTAGTCTGTGTGAATAGTTCAAAAATGATGCAGCCGATTGAATACAAATCGGCGCGCTGGTCGATGTTGGCATCGCCATTGATTTGTTCGGGCGACATGTAGTCCGGCGTGCCCATCATGGTGCCGGTCTTGGTCATCTTGGCTTGCAAGTTGTCGGAGCCCAAAAGCTTGGCGATGCCGAAGTCCAACAGTTTTACCGTGAGCTTACCGCCGTCTTTTTGGCGCAGCCAAATGTTGTCCGGTTTGAGATCGCGGTGGGTAAAGCCTTTTTGATGCGCGGCCGCCAGGGCTTTTAGACTCTGCCGCAAGATCGGTAGTGCTTCCGCGAAAGAAAGTGGGCCACGAGTCAGCCGCTCGCCAAGCGACTCGCCT
>JAYWHS010000642.1:0-10835 GCA_043777635.1 Kofleriaceae bacterium
CCTATAGGGCCGGGCCGCCAGTGCCATTCGTGGCGTTACAACATCGACGAGATTTCAGATGTGAAAGTAAAAAATTCCGCTGTGATTGCTGTGAAGTTCTCGCAGTCGTACCAGTGCAGTGTCGGCGGCCCGCGTGGCGACGACAACGGTGATTACTATTGGCAAGACAATGGCGTTTGGCTTGTCGGTCTCGGGGTCTCGAAAAAACCTTCGAATACAAATGCGATTGTTGTTAAGTCGAATCAACGGTTCGAGTTGAATGGCAAAACCACGAGCAAACTACTCTTGAACGCATCCTTGGTGTTTACCAAAGATGGCGCGCTGAAATTCACCGGCAGCTGTGTGAAGTCGCGCAATGACAAAGCCAAATGTGAGGTTGGCGATGGCAACGTTCGATCGCTCTTTGGCGTCCATAAGCTCGCTTTTCCGTGATCGCAAGTTGATCGCAACAAATGGTTTACAGTGGGCTGGCGGTTGCGCTTGCCACGGTCTCCGTAGCCTTTGTTTCCGACGAAAGATTGTCTGATTCGATCGCGATATGTTCGCACATTTCGGAACGTCATTTACAAAAACGTAAAACAACCCAAACCAACTGGAGCCTCTATGAAATTCGCAGCCTTTGTATTCGCTGTACCCGTCATTGTAGCGATGTATTCACAGGCCGCATCGGCAGAGGAGAAATGGTCCGAAACCGTTGCACTCACTCGTGCTGACAGTGCGGAGCTGCATATCTCAGAACCCACCGGTTACACCATCTCGGTGAAAATCGGCAACGATGTAAAGACCGACACCGTGCCAGCGGTGTTTGGGGTGGCAAATGGTGTTGCGAACGTCAATGCGTTTTACCCGGTAACGTTCACTGCACCCACTGGTGCGACTTGGACCAAGAAGTTCCAGGTTAAGAAGTACAGCTCAACGGACATCAAGGTTAGCCACAGCACCGTCGTAGTAGCCGCTGCCGTTACAGCTAAAAACGTCGCGGTGGCCAAGCGTATCGGCACGGTTTACAACAAGACCGGGAAATGCTCATTAAGTGGAACCGTCAAGTTGGAGTTTTCCCATGCTGAGCATGGCATTGTCACGAGCCAGGTCGATTTGAAGAAGTGGCAGCAACTCGATATTAAGGCTGGGACGTACAGCGTGCGTGCATTCTTTTGGATGAACAACGATTGGGTCTATCAGATTACGCGCGACATAAAAATCGAACGCGATGGTTGGGAGTTGACCTCGTCATGCGGCAAGGGCGGTTTCGATCTTTTCGTTCCGTGAGGTGCGGGCTCGGGCTCGGGCTCCGACCTCAGCCACCGATGATCCAGTCGCAACGATCAACATTTTGTGATGAAGCAAACTGACGTAATTGATTCGCGGTTTGGCGCGCGATGTCATCGCGTTGGAAAATGCTATGTAGATACTAAAAATAGTGGTTACTTGAGCTTCTATTTGAATTGAGGAACCCAAATGAAAAAAACACTATGCGTACGTCTGACGTTACTAGCCGCCGTAGCTGCTGTTGGCTGTAAATCAAAAGAGGCAACACCAACGAAAGAAAAGCCGATTGCCGCTGCAGTACGAACACCGGCATCAGTACCAACACCAGCATCAGTACCGGCACCAACTCTCACGGCAATGGGCATGCAGTTCGTGGACGGCGTGCTGAAGAGCAACGGCCTGCCGGCGATCAACGCTGTGGGAGAAATACTGGCGTTTGCCGAAGGTGAAGATGGAGGCCGTGGCGACCCTTGGGGCCATGTGCTGCTTCTCGATGCTGGCGGTAAGATAACCAAGACGTTCCCGCTTGCTGTGCAGGATCCTGCTGGAGCTGACTTCGACTCGAACCCGAACGCAGTCGAGACCTTGACGAACAACATTGCCGCCGTGAACAGTCAATTGAAGTCTGGCACTTGGAGGTCAATGAGCGGTGGCAAGGCCAAGTGGAACGGCTCGAATCCTCCGATGTCCGACCTAATCGGGCCGTGGATGTTCGATCTGGATTTGAAGGATCCTGAAAAGCCAACTCTGAAAATTCGCAAAGCTGGGGCGGAGGTCGGGAATCCGGTCCTCAGCGGTTTTGTCCACGTGATGGGGAAGAAGAACGCTAACGTAGGAGCTTGTGAGTTTTCGGACGACTACCTTCGCTCCGTCTGGATTGACGAAAGCAGCAAGGCATTGGCGGTTGAGATCAGAAGTAGAACCGGCGCGCACAATTGCCCTGAGCTGCCGTCGCAATGGGCCTATTTGAAGTTGCCATAAGCAATCGACTAGCGGCGTTTTTGTGTGAGCGCCCCCCCTAATAAGGCAACGCAACGGCATAAGACGTCGAGTCCTTGAAAAAATGCCAACCGTTTGCTTTGTGGTAGCCGGGTGTCGGTCGATAAATTGAAGGCGATGGCTGGGAGTTGAAGGCGATGGCTGGGAGTTGAACGCGATGGCTGGGAGTTTGACCTCGATATGCAGCAGGTGCGGATTCGATCTTTTTGTGCCGTGAGGTGCGGGGTGGGCTCCGACTTCAGACTTCACCGACCCAGCCAGTTGCATTGTGGTAGCTTTGGCCATGACAAGTTTCACCAGTGGTCGCTTGATGCTCCTTGGCGTGTTGTGGTTGCCGGCGTGCGGCTCTGATACCGGCGCATTTGTCGATGCGGCCGGGATCGATGCAGCGCCGGTGTGCGTTGCGCCGCCGGCGAACATTGTGAAGCACACAGCATCCATCGCAGCGGCCGCGACCGAAGTGTGGAAGGCAAGCGAAGGGGTGCATCAGCTCGACAGCAATATCAACGTTGCAGGCACGCTGGTGATCGAACCGTGTGCCCAGGTGCGGTTGGCCGAAGATGTTTCGCTGACGCTGAGCGGCAGTGGCCTGTTAAGGATGGGCGCAGCGACGGGCGGGCCGGTGACGGTGGATGCGGTGGATACCGCGCAACCGTGGCACACGATTTATTCACCGTTTCCAACCACTCGCATGGAGCTGGTTAACGCAGTGTTAAAAAATGGCGGTAGCGCTGGCGCCAACGGTGGCGGCACGGTGTACGTGCGTGGCGATGCCGTTGCAGGCGCGGCACCGACGACAAATGTCTTGTTGGTTAGCAATGTGCGGATCGAAAAATCGGCGACGTTTGGTATTCAACTCGACAATGGGGCTGGTTTTGATTCAGGCTCAAATGACCTGACCATCACCACCAGCCAAAAAAGCCCAATCGCCATCTACGGTAAATCCGCAGGCACGATCCCAGCAGGCACGTACACAGGCAACGTCAATGCCTGGTTTCAACTTGAAGGTAGTAATGCTGGCTTGATCGACGTCGACACAACCTGGCGGTTTCGTGGCTTGCCGATCGCAACGGGCTTTGGCGGTCTAAAAATTGCCAACGCAACCAGCAACGCTGTGTTGACACTTGAGCCCGGTGTGATCGTTGAAATGCGCGAATCTTTGCCGTACCGAATTACCATCGGTGCAGGTTCCAGCGATGCGGTTCCGACCGGCACGCTGGTGGCCGTCGGCACCGCTGCTGAACCGGTCATTTTTCGCGGTCGAGGCAGTAAAAACGATTGGGCTGGAATTGGCTTCTATGGCCAAGTAGATCCGCGAAGTCACTTTGACCACGTTGTCATCGAAGACGCCGGCGGTGACGATTCCACTAACGGCGCGGAGTGCATCGACGACAATCCGCAAACCACGGCGGCTGATGAAAGTTCCGGTGCCATCCGGTTCTTTTTGTTAAACAACAATGCCGACGTAAATCTGCGGCTGGATCTGCTACGCAATTCAACGATTCGCCGCTCGGGATCCAACGGTGTGCTGCCGGATTTTCATCCCGGCAATGCGTTGGATTTTTGCGCGACCAATACCTTCACCGACATTGATCAGTGCAATCAGTCGGCATTTCCTGTTTTCAGCGGACCGAATTTGACCTGCCCGAATGCACCGGCCGCGTCACCATGCGCATGCGAGTAACGTCACCGCGGCGGCACGACCAACGTGGCAAGGTGGGAAGTGTAACTGGCCAACGGCTGCGTGGTTTTGCCGTCGCATTCGCGCGCTCGATTGCCGGTCATAAACACCCGGCTTGGGTCGATGCCGTTGCGCAGATAGGCGCATGCGTCGGTGGCGGCGTTGCCATAGGCTCGCTCAATCTGCACGCCGGCCGTGCGCAGCCGGGCGATCAAGGCTTCTTTGAACATGCCCACACCGCTGGCAGTCGGACGTGCATCGCGCAATCTGTCGACGGTAAATAACGCGCCTGGGGCAAACTTGTTGCGGCTGAGCCATTGCCGGGTGTGATTGCGCAAAAAATTGGGCCGGCCGGTGGCGTAGATAATCAAGTACCCGGCATCGGCCCAGCGTTGCACCACGGTGTTGGCGTCAGGAAACATGTTGGCATCGCCACCGAGTAAATCTTCGAACAATTCGCTGTCGCTGGTCGTTAGCGTACCGTCGATATCAAACAGCACGGCCTTGGTGCCCGGCTCAATCGCCCAAATCATGCCGTCGGCGCTGGAGCCGTCGCCAGGCACCAACATGAAATACGGATACTGGCCAGCCGGCAGGGGTTGGGTCGTGGCCACTGCTCGGCCATCACTATCGGTCAAGCTAGACGCCAGCCGGGTGGTGGCGCAGCCGGCGCGGCCGGCCAGCATCGTGACAATTTCTTCGCGTTCAAGATCTTTGTGCAGCGCAGTATAGGTAAATCGCCCAGCCACCGTCGCAGCGGTCCCGGCAGGGATAATCACATCGTCGGCAGCGTGTTCAGCGGAATCGACCCCACTGAGCAACGTGCCAAGGTGGGTACGTCGCCAAGCCTGGCGCGGAATGGTTGGGCGTTGGCACGGCGCGTCGTCGGCGCGGGGCTCGGCAGCACCCGGTGCGACCTTGGTGTCGCTGGCACCACAACCAGCGCCGGCAAGCCACGCCAACGCTAGAACCAGGCTGCTTTTGCAATATGATGCCATGCCTAAATCTAGGCAGGCCGACCCACAACGTCAACCCTTGGACCGTCGACCTGTCCGGCAAACTAAGGTAACGTCGGACCAAGAGGGATTCATGGCCAGCACGCTCGATCTCGCGCTGCAACGCGCGCTCGCAATTCGTCTCAATTTACAAATCAGCTTGTCGTCGTTGGCGATGGTCGAAGAGTGGATGGACATTCACCTCGATCGCTGGTTGGAACACATTCCGATGCCTCCAGAAATGCCCGACGGCTGTGGCGTGAATTACTCGGCGATGATCGGCAGCGATCTGCGTCGGGTTGCTTGGTCGGCGTGGGGTGATCCTCGGGGCTTTGTGCCGCGTATGGCTGACTATTTTAAGTTGTGCAACATCGCCAAAAGCGACATCGCAATTCTTGATCAAGTTGGCGCCGAGTTAGAGCCCAAAGTGGCCGGTTCGTGGATCGGCGTCTGGGGCAAAAAGGTCACCACCGGTTGGCACTTCATGGACCCGCAACCATGGAGCAAAATCGAGCCGTTGTTCGGTACCCACGAAGCGAAGTATCAGCTCAAAAAGTTCATCGAAATCTGCGGTGCAACTCAAGTCGAACGTTTCGTGCAGTCGATTGGCGAAAACGTGTTCACTGAAGTTGAAGTCAAATTGCCGGGCGATGATATCACCGCGCAATTGGCCGCTGCGTCGGCGGGCTTTGCCCATTTCACCGGCTCTGGAATCGACGACGCGGTGAGCGCGCGCTTGGCTGAACGCAGTGCGGGTGCCTTGTCGTTTTTTGTTCGGATCCGCAGTGGCAAAATTGCACGGGTCGCGGTGTCGGTACCAACCACCGAGTTAGCGGCGGTGCAGCCATTGTGTGATGCTGCGCTGGTAGGATTTGATGCCAAGATGCTCAAGTTAGTGGGCGCGTTAGGCAGCAAAGTTACCTCGATTGAATACGGCCGTGCTGGCGAGCACGCTGGCGTCGATGTGTTCGTTGAGCCAACCGAACCTGCTGGTAAAAAAATCGAAACGCCGGCGCCAGCGTCGGCCAACTAGTGGCAGCTACCGCCACGCCGATGTTGCCTCGGGCGCAACGCGAGGTTTTGCTCTTTGCTAGCGATGACGCATTGGTTAACAAATGCGAAATCGATCGCTATCGAGCATCGGGGCCAGGTGGTCAGCATCGCAACAAAACCGATAGCGCGGTGCGGTTACGATTGCCGAGTCTGGGCATTTCAGCGATCGCCGAAGATAGCCGGTCGCAACACGAAAACAAAGCTTCGGCGATTCGCCGGATGCGCGCTGCGATTGCAGTAAGCGTAAGGGCACCAGTTACCTTCGAAGAATTCGTGCCATCGCCACGATTGTTAGCGCTGTTGGCGGCTGGCACCAAACCCCTCGGCGAAAAGACCCGGGCTAAACCTGAGTTTTGGGCAGCTATTGCCGAGTTGCTCGATCTGCTTTGGGCCCACAGTTCTGAAGTTGCAGTATCTGCGGCGCAGCTTGGCATCACGACAGGGGCCCTTTCCAAAATGTTGCTGCACGACGACACGGTGAGTCGTGCGATCAATGAAATGCGTCGGCATTTTGATCGCAAGCCGCTGCGCTAGCTACGACGTTAATCGTCGGCGATAAACTGCGTCGGATCGGGCGGCCATTGATGGCGCGGATAGCGCCGCATCAATTGATTGCGCAGCGCGGGGTAGTGCTTGACCCAAAAGCCAGGCAAATCCTGGGTGACTTGCACCGGCCGTTGATTGGGCGCTAATAGATGCAGCACCAACGGCATGCGGCCATCACACACGCTCGGTGCTCGGGCCAGGCCAAAAAAATCTTGCATGCGCGCAGCAATCCACGGTGCCTGCGCCAATTCATAGTGAATTTGCACCCGTCGCCGGCGCGGTAAATCGATATGGGTTGGTGCTAAGCGGGCGACTAATGCGCGTTTGTCACCGAGCGAAGCGTCGAGCAACGCCATCAAGTCGGCGCGACGCAATTCTTCGAATGAAATATAGCCATCGCACGCCGTCGTCAAAATCGTTGCGAGCGCATCATCCGAGGCAGCCAGCGATTCATCGCCAGTGGCGCGCGCAACTGTTGCTAAGCGAGCCCGCCATTGCTTGAGCGCTTCAGCGTCAACAAAGCGCTCAATGCCTGCTGCCAACGCCTGTTTTGCCAACACCGCTGCGGCTGGTGAGCCAGCATTGCGCGCGGCTTCAAGATCGCGCGCTTCGTCGATAACCAGGCCTTCGTACATCATTTGGGTTACGCGCTCGACCCGGCTGCGCTCGCTGTTCCACACCAGTTCGTCGCGCTCGACGATACGATCCAAAAACAAATCAATGAGCCACGACGGATCGATCGCACTGGCCCGGCGAATTTGCGATTTGCTCGCCGTGCCGCGTTGCCCGGTTTCGGCAGTGTCGACGGCGACAATATATTCAGCGTCGATCACGCTCGATGTTGGTGCCAGCGTCGCGCCGCCGCCGCCAGCGAAAACAAAATCGGCCGAGCGTGGGGCACGGCGTTTACCGACACGGTCGGGATACGCTGCTAAAATTGCCATTTGTAAAACTCGATCCAATTCGTCGTCGGAGAGTTTGCGATCGCGCTGCTTAGTATCGAGTAATCGTTCGTATTGTTGGGCAACGCGATGCACGGTGTGCGCGGTTGGTACGTCGAGGCCAGCACTGCGAATCCGCTCACTGCGCATGCCGCTGGCCCGAGCGTCGAGCATGGCATCAAGATCATCAATGAGATCCGACGGCGACGTGAGCTTGGCGCCACCACCGCGAAACGCTCGGCGCTCCAAGCGCAACTCACGCGCACTGGCACACGCAGCGATCAAACAAGCCTCACGCCCAGCGCCACGCGGTTCGGCTTCGCAGATCAGCCGAGCCAGGCGGGGGTGAGTGGCAAAGCGCAACATCGCGCGGCCTATGGGCAACAACCCACCTTTGTCGTCTGTCGCGCCTAAGCGTCGCAACAGCAGTTCCGCAGCGTCGACGGCGGCTGGTGGTGGCGGTTCAAACCAGGTCAGGGCGGTAAGTCCAGCGAGGCCAGCTGCGCGCATTTCAAGTGCGGTGGCCGCCAGATCGGCGCGGGCAATTTCGGCCGCGTCAAAATCGCGACGGCCATCGTGATCGTGTTGGGTATACAACCGCAGCACGCGACCTGGTCGGGTCCGCCCGGCACGCCCGGCACGTTGCGCGGCGCTGGCTTTGCTGATCGGTTCCACTTGCAGCATGGGTAAACCCGACCAAGGCGAATGCCGAGCAACTCGGGCCCGACCGGTATCGATCACGGCAACCACACCGTCGATAGTGACCGAGGTTTCGGCCACGTTGGTCGCCAAAATCACTTTGCGCTGTTTGGCTGGCCCAATGGCGCGGTCTTGTTCTTCGGCGGTGAGTTCGCCATGTAATGGCACCACCAGCAGATCATGTTGGGCCGCTGCGTCGGCAAGATCGTCGGTGCAAAACCGAATTTCGCCTGCACCTGGCAAGAATACCAACACATCACCGTCGAGTTTGTCACGCACCAGCTTGCGCACCGCGCCGCTCACTTGTTTGCCGATCGGCAAGGTTAGATCGTCGCGTGGGTCGGCATGTTCAATCGTGAGTGGAAACGTGCGGCCCATCGAGCGCACGATCGGCGCTTGCAAAAATGCCGCGACCGGTTCGGCATCTAAGGTTGCCGACATCACGATCAAGCGCAGCTCGGGCCGGCTGGCCCGCAAGCGTGCCAACAACGCCAAGGCAACATCACCGTCGAGATGGCGCTCGTGAAACTCATCGATGATGACGCAACTGGTGCCGCGCAACGTCGGATCACTGAGCATCCGCCGGGTCAAAATGCCTTCGGTTACAAAGCGAATGCGAGTTGCTGCGCTGACTTTGCGATCGAGTCGGATTTCATAACCAACTTCATCGCCAATTCGCACACCGCGTTCAAAGGCAACCCGTTCGGCTGCAAGCCGCGCAGCAAGCCGGCGCGGTTGCAACACCACAATGTCGCCATCACCGACGAGGTTAGCGTCGAGCAGCGCACTGGGCACTCGGGTAGTCTTACCGGCACCCGGTGGCGCGACCAATACGGCGACACCGTGCTTGGCCACAGCGTCGAGCAGCGCCGGTAGCGCATCGTCGATCGGAAGCTTAATCAATTAACTTACGACGCCGTACACGTTTTTGGCTTGGCGTTGCAGCTCAATGCTATCGCGCAGCTGCTCGAACAATTGTCGCGACGCTGGCATGCCGACGATTTCAAGTTTTGGTGTCGATGGATCGGTCGAAATAATATCGATGTGCGCGATGCCCAATAATCGGTCCATCAACGACTGGCGATACCGCACGTCACGACAACGCCAAAGTTCGACGACGTCGATCTTTTTGCTGACGATGCCGTATTCGGTTTCGATGTTGGTGGTGGTCACCCGAAAACGCAGCGAGCGGCGATGTAGATGCAACCCGAAAAAGAAAATGACCGCCGCTGCAAGTGGAATCAAGATCAGCAATACGCGGGTTGAGTTCGACGCGTTCACGCCACGGCCAATCATGTTGAAGACCACTGGCACAACCACCGCAGCGAGTCCACCTAGCGCGTAGTAGCCGAGGTACGACCGCCACGATGGCACGCCGTCGTAGATCATCTTGCGTTCCAGTTTGCCGGACGTTGCAGCTTGTTCGTGACGGGCAAACGGTGGGGCACCAGGCCCCGGCGGCGTTACGGCCGGTCCTGCGACGGCCTGAATTGCCACAGCTGGCGCGGGTGCGGTACCGCTTGGTGCCGCAGTCACAAATGAATTACAAAACCGGCACTTAATGGCCTCGTCTTGAATTTCTTCAGCACAAAAAGGACACTTTTTCATAACGGTCACCGGAGCGTACACGCAAATGACTTGACAATCGATTACCCAAGCGTTAAACGTTGTTTAAGAAATAATCACTGTTCATATGTTAGACTCCCAGCACATGTCGACGAGGCGCGAAAGAGAACGCGAAGAAATGCGCCAACGCATCACGGACGCTGCCCGTGATTTGTTCATCACCCGAGGGTTTGAACACGTCACAATTCGCGCGATTGCCGATGCCATCGAATATACGCCTGGATCGATCTACAGCTACTTCAAAGACAAAGATGCGATTTTTAGCGCATTGCACACCGAAGGCTTTGGTGAACTGCAGCGCAGCTTTGCAAAAGTGTTTGAAGAACCCGGCACGCCGATTGATTATCTTCGTCGGATCGGCCGCGCGTATCTCGAATTTGCCAAGCAAAACCCGCAGATGTACGATTTGATGTTTGTTTGCGAAGAACCGATGGACCACGTTGAAAAGCACCAACCGTGGGTCGAAGGTTCACGCGCATATGATCAACTGCGCGCCTTGGTTCGGGTCGCGATTGACGGCGGCTGGTTACGCAAAGGCGATCCGGAAGTCGTTGCATTCATGATGTGGTCGGCATGCCACGGCATGGTGACGTTGGATTATCGCTGTCGCACGATCGTGGTACCGGAAGGCTCACGTTCGACGGTGTTAGTGAATTCGTTTGAGTACTTAGTTGACTCGTTAGCTATTCGCTAACCCGTTAAAACAAAGGCCTTTTTTTTGCCCACGGATTGAACAATGTTTAAAAATAAACCATCGTTCGGAAAATTAAGCATAGTGGTCGTAACAGTGCTGGCCGCACTGGCGCAGTCGAGCTATGCGCAAGCACCAGCCCGGATCTATGCGGATGCGCCCGACGTGCGGGTCTTGATCGCCAACGTGTTGGCGCACAACAGCGAATTGCAAATCGCGCAACGCACAGTTTTGCAACGGCGCAGTGTGCAACGCGAAGTGCGCGCTAGTTATTTGCCCAGCGTGGATTTTGACGCGCGTTACACCAAACTTTGGGGCGGCATCGATTTAGGTGA
>JAYWHS010000643.1:0-10832 GCA_043777635.1 Kofleriaceae bacterium
GTGAAATGGGTCAAAGTCGGGTTGGCATCCGGCAAGTTGCAAGACTGCGATACGTTTGCGCCTGGCGTGACGCTGTAAACTACGCTGGCAACGCGTAGCTAAAATTGTAGAAGTGTTTGCCGTCGGCGATATCCACTGTCATGGAGCCGGTGAGCCCAAGCAAGCCATCGGTGCCCGAGTCAGGCACCACGGTAATCGACTGAGTCGGCTCGCCACGATTCATGGTGCTGCTGTGTTGCAGCACGAAACTACCGACCCGCTCGGCCAACGTGCCGACGACGCGCTCCATGGCGACGTAACCAGCCGAATCAGGCTGATTGGTCCGCGCTGCGAGCATTTCGCCGGTGCTGGTGGCATTAAGTGCACCGCGAAAGGTTTTGTCGATGGCGCGCCGGCTTAGCAGTGGCCCATTGTTGTGATTAAGCAGCAGTGGCTCCAGTGCCACTTCAAATTCGCCGCGGATGTTGGTGGTTGCGTTGCTCATATTTTACCCAGACAGCATACGAGAAGTCGGTGTGAAATGCGCTAGGCTGCGCCCACATGAGTGAGACATCGTTTCCAAAAAGCGAAATCAAAGTGCTCTTGCTCGAAGGTGTGCACCCGGTGGCGAGCCAGGCTTTTGCAGCCGAAGGCTTCGCTGTTGAAACCATCAAAGGTGCATTGCCGGAAGCGGAACTAATCGCACGGATGCACGATGTCCATGTGCTCGGCATTCGCAGCAAAACCCAAGTTACGCCGGCCGTGCTCGACGCCGGCAACCGCTTGCTCACCGTCGGTGCGTTTTGCATTGGCACCAATCAAATCGCATTGCGCCATGCAACCCAGTGCGGCGTGCCGGTGTTCAACGCGCCGTTTTCCAACACTCGCAGCGTTGCCGAATTGATCATCGCCGAAATCGTCATGCTGGCCCGTCATCTCGGTGACCGCTCGCGTGAAGTCCACGAAGGCAAATGGCGCAAAGTTGCGGTCGGCAGCCACGAAATTCGCGGCCGCACGCTAGGCATCATCGGCTACGGCCACATCGGCTCGCAAGTTGGTGTGCTGGCCGAGTCATTCGGCATGCGGGTGGTATTTTTCGATGTCGCGTCGCGGTTGCCCATGGGCAATAATCAACCTATCGCCAAGCTGCGCGATTTGTTAACCGTCGCCGATTTCGTCACGATTCACGTACCGGAAACGCCGCAAACCAAAAACATGTTTGGCCCCGACGAACTTGCCGTCATGAAAAAGGGCGCATGTTTACTCAACGCCAGCCGAGGCACAGTGGTTGTCATTGATGCCTTAGCGGCCGCCATCAAATCCGGCCATATCGGTGGTGCCGCAGTCGACGTCTACCCTGACGAACCCGAGAGCAACAGCGACGGTTTTGTATCGCCATTGTGCGGCCTACCCAATGTGGTGCTGACCCCGCACATCGGCGGCTCAACCGAAGAAGCCCAAGAATCAATCGGCCGTGAAGTTTCGAGCGCGTTGATCAAGTTCGTCAATACCGGCGCCACCGCCGGCAACGTGAACTTTCCTACCGTCGAGTTGCCGAGTGCCCCGGGCGCGCACCGCATTCTCAATGTGCACAAAAACGTGCCCGGCGTGCTGCGCGACATCAACAAGATTGTGTCCGACATGAACGCCAACATCAGGGCCCAGCTATTAGCCACCGACCCGGATATTGGCTACCTGATCATGGACCTCGACCATGATGTTTCGCGGGAAGTGCGCAACGCCATAGCCGCGTTATCGACCAATATCCGCACCCGTATTCTGTTTTAACGCAGCGCGTTCGCAGCGATTTCGCATTTTCTCACAGGTTAGCGCACGTTCCCGCACGCCGGAGCGCTGCGTAATCACCATGAGCATGGCAACATGCTGGGAACCTCGCCATGCATATTAGTTCATTCGATATTTTCAAAATTGGCATCGGGCCGTCGAGTTCGCACACCGTTGGACCAATGCGCGCTGCCAAACGTTTTGCCGAAGCAGTGCAGCAAGCCGGCGATGGCCTCGCAGTGACCTCGGTGCGCGTCGAATTGTTTGGCAGCCTCGGGCACACCGGGCGCGGCCACGGCACCGACCGCGCCGTAATTCTCGGGCTGCAAGGCGAAGAGCCCGCAACTGTTGATATCGATTCGGTCGAAAAACGCATTGAAGCGATTGCTCAAGCGCAACGCATCACCTTGGTTGGTGGCCGCGAAGTCGGCTTCAACGTCGACACCCAAATCGTATTTCATCGTCTAAAAAAACTGCCACTGCATTCCAATGGCATGCGGTTCTCGGCATTGAACGGTGATGGCGCAGTCGTCCTCGATCGCACCTACTACTCCGTCGGTGGTGGCTTTGTCGTCGATGATACCGGTGCACCGGCCGATGGCAGTGTGCCGGCGGAAAAAGTCGACGTGCCGTACCCGTTTAACACCGGCGACGAATTGTTAGCCAATGCCGTGACGCACGGCATGAGCATCTCAACGCTGATGTTGGCCAACGAATGTGCGCATATGCCCGAAGCCGAGGTGCGGCAACGCTTGATGCAGATTTGGCAGGCCATGGAAGCGTGTGTGAAGCGCGGCTGCGAACGCGAAGGTATCTTGCCAGGCGGCCTCAAAGTAAAACGCCGCGCTGCTGCACTGCATCGCCGACTCAAAAGTGATGCGCGTGGTGCCGGCGGAGATCCATTGGTCATCATGGATTGGGTCAACTTGTTTGCGCTGGCGGTGAATGAAGAAAACGCAGCCGCCGGTCGGGTTGTGACTGCACCAACTAATGGCGCTGCCGGCATTATCCCAGCGGTGCTGATGTATTACCGGCGTTTTGTGCCCAACGCCGACGACGAAGGCACGATTCGTTTTTTATTGACGGCCGCTGCCATCGCAGCATTGTACAAAAAGAATGCGTCGATCAGTGGTGCCGAAGTTGGTTGCCAAGGCGAAGTTGGCGTGGCTTGTTCGATGGCTGCCGGCGCGTTAACCGAAGTTATGGGCGGCACGCCGGCTCAAGTTGAAAACGCAGCCGAGATTGGCATGGAACACAATCTAGGACTGACCTGCGATCCGATTGGCGGCCTGGTGCAAGTACCTTGCATTGAGCGCAACGCCATGGGCTCGGTCAAAGCCATCAATGCGGCGCGCTTGGCTCTACAAGGTGACGGCACGCACAAAGTGTCGCTCGATAAAGTGATTAGAACCATGTGGCGCACAGGTGCCGACATGAGCTCCAAATACAAAGAAACCGCGCGCGGCGGTCTGGCTGTGAATATTATCGAGTGTTGAGCCTCCGGCCGCAGGCGGGTGTTGTTTCGCCAAGCAAATCCGGTATCATTTCGTTGTGAATATTTTTTGCGTTCATCGTTACACCATGGCGGCCCTGCTGGTGAGTGCTATGGTTTCGCCAAGCTGCAATTTGGTATTCGAGCAGAGCAAGTCCACCAGCACCGATGCGCGCATAACCGCCGATGGGACTATCACAACTGATGGCAATTTTTTGCCTGGCCCCGTGTTTGGGAACCCGAAGGACACCGGCCTGCAAGGTGGGAATCCAACGTTCGGGGCTAATCAGAATGAAATTTGGTATGTGCTGCCCGGCATACCGTCGGATTTGCAACAAGCAACCAAGTTAGATGCGGCGCCGACTTTCACAAACCTGGCACCGTCCACCCTGAACACGCCATCAAGTGAGTTCGACCCAGCGTTTACCGATGGCGGTCTATTGATTGCATTTGCATCAAATCGCAGCTCCATTGACAACAAAGTATATTTTGCTCGCAGAACTACTACCGCCAGCCTCTTCGAAGCGCCTTCGGCGAGCAATGTTATGCTGAGCGGCTCAGTTTTCGGATTCGACATATCGAAAGATGGCCTTAAACTTTACGTCATCGACGGTAAAAAACTTCTCGTTTACAAGCGAAGTACGATCGGCGATAGCTTCGATGCTCCGCTCTCCTCAATTGCACTTCCGACAACCACGTTTGGCTTTCCCTCAATGTCATCCGATGAGAAAGAGATTTTGTTCAATCAACCTGCGGTCGGCGGCCGAATATTTCATGCCAGACTTTCAGCTGACGGTAAGAGCTACGAAAATCCAACAGCGCTTGTAGTGAGCGAGCCTTGCAACGATGTCTTTGAAGACGCTGACTTGAGCGCCGACGCAATGACGGTTGTATATAATTGCAACGGCTCGATTCACATCGCGCGCCGGCAGTAGCGGTGCCTGAATGTTCAAAACGAAGTGGTTCGTCAAAGCTAGAAACACGCTCGGCGCACGGTAATGGTTACCGTACACTGCTTAACGTGCGCTCAAATGTTACTTGCTTGATGCTGCTTCAGATGTGCTTGGTTGGATGCTATCAGCCACCTTCATCTCCTAACAATGAGTTAACGGACGCACCGTCAGCAGTTTTGCGTATCAAGCTGCCGTTCACTAACCCATCCTCACTGAGGCTCACGGGTGCTGACCCTTCGCTCGCATTTGATGAAACCGAACTTTGGTCGGTAGTCTCGGGGACTCCATTCGATTTACAAATGGCAAAGTCAGAAGGCGTGCCACCATCGTGGACGAACGACCCTATGGCGGTCATGCGCCTCAACATTGGTCCAGCATCCGAGGTGGAACCAGCACTTACCAAAGATGGGTTGCTGCTCGCATTTGCGTCGGATCGTTCTGGCGGCGCGCACCAATTGTATCTTGCGAAGCGAAATACGATAAGTTTGCTCTTCGATGCACCCATTCAAACCAATCTAACGTTCCCGGCCGATTTTCGGGGTTTTGATATGTCGCCTGACGGTCTCAAACTCTACATCGTCGATAACGGAATGCTACGCGTCATGAAGCGCACGTCACCGACCGGTGAATTTGTCTTTGATAAAATGATCAGCGTACCCGACGCGAACTTCAGATATCCATCGGTCTCCTTTGATGAACTCGAAATTATTTACAACGACAAAAATACCCAGAGAGTCATGCACGCCACACTTGCCGCTGATAAAAAAAGCTACGAAAATCCAACGGCGCTCCAAGTTGGCGAGTCTTGCAGTCTATTAGAGGACGCTGATCTCAGCGCCGACGCCATGACGGTTGTGTACAACTGCGACGGATTCATTCACATCGCGCGCCGGCAGTAGCGGTTGGCGCAGTTGGCGCAAACAAGCATCCAAATAGTGCTAGCTCACGCGATCCTTGCTGCGATACGATCGACGACGTGAACACCAGGGTAATAAAACTTACGATAGGTCTAAGCATATTGTCGGGCTGTCAGTTGGTTTTTGAAGGAGTTACACAAGACGCAGCAGTTACCAGCGACGCCACCAGCGACGCCACCATTGATGCGATCCCAGTCGATATGCGGGTTACCCTGCCATTCCGCAATCCGATCGCGCTTGGGCTCAGTGGCCTCAACCCGACCTTAAGTTCCGACGGTGCGGAACTTTGGCTTACCTAAGGGCCCCCTAGTAAACTAGCCACCGCATTGCGTGTCGAAGGGAAATATCCTACGGCAATAGTAGCCGCGTTTAACAGTGCCCAAGGTGATATGGATGCCGCACTAACCGCAGACAACCAACTGCTAGCGTATTCGTCTGATCGCAGCGGATCTGCCGTGTATCAGCGGCAACGCGGCACGCTGCCCGGAGAATGGCTGGCCGAAACCTTGGCCGTTACAACATCGTTCTCGGGTTTTGATATATCCCGCGACGGGTTGACCTTGTATCTCATTGATTTTGGGAAGCTGCGAATCATGAAGCGTGCCAGCCGCGATGCTGTATTTGAAACAACCGCAGTGCCGCCGCAATCACTGGACAACAGCGCCAACTACCCAACGATGTCGTTCGATGAACGCGAAATCATTTTTAATGTCTCGAACGGCTTAGGCGGTTCGAGGCTTATCCAAGCGAGCCGCAAAGCCGACGAAAGTAAATTCGACGCAGCGACGGTACTTGACCTCGGATGCGGCAACGCGGGCGACGCTGACTTTAGCCCTGATGCCATGACCCTTGTGTATACGTGCAATGGCCAGATCTTTGTGGCACGGCGCTAGCTAGCTGCGGTTATTGTCAAGCACTGTACTACCTGCGCTAGCACGATGTGCTGCTTTGCTGGTTCGACGCCTAGGCCACTTGCCGCGCGAGCCAATGCCGTTTAGCGTAGAGGAACGTGGAAGTTTTTGGACTCGAAGCACGGCGGAACGACCTGGCTCGCGGGATCGTGGTTGTGCGCTGTCGCGTCAAGCTCAGCGGTGATTTGCAACGCGAACTGTGGAACCTGTTGGCCGTTGGCGGAGTCACTGAGGCAGTAGAAAGCGATGCTCCAGCGACACTCGCAGGCTCTCTGCAAGACCCCGCAGACGGCGACCCTGCCGATAGCAAAGATGAACCCCGTGAACTCATGGCAGCGCCATGGATGCCGCCAAGCAGTAGTGAATTGGTGGCGCAACGCCAGGCCTTAGATCACGCTGCGGCCAAATTTGAAATCGTCGCTGCATGGTTCCTCAAAGTTGAAACTGGCATCGATAGTTCGGCGTGGATCTCGATGAACGACGACGACGAAACCGACGACGATAACGAAACTGACGACGATGACGAAACTGATAACGACGACGACGAAACTGACGACGATGACGAAACTGATAACGACGACGAGCCACAAGCCTCTACGACGCAGGCCCGCGAGACCACGGCCAAACCGCAGCTAGGCCGAGCGGTCAGCGTGCTGCCAACGCCAGCCAGATCTCGTTCGATTACCACCGAGCCGTCGGCTGAGCTACCCATAGCGAATCTGACTACGGAGCGTGCGGTCACGGCGGCTAGTGCTATAGGCGCAGCTAGCGTAGCCGAAGACGCTAACGAACCTGACGCCGGCGATTCTATGCGGATCTTGTTTCGCGCGCCCGACGCACCCGATCAACCTCCTACCTTATGGTCTGAGGCCAGCGGCGATCCTCTCGCGCTCGATGACATGACCGGTAACGACGATGACGACGACGGTGAAATTGAAATCGTCGAGAGCCGTTGGCGCAGCGGCTTGCCCCCGCTGGAGTATTCGGTAACGTTTCCACTCGAACGCTATCCCGAGATCCTCGACCAATACGATCCCGAAGATTTCGGCGTTGCCATCAAACTGTCAGGCCACGCTGTAGCCGGCGAAGATACCGTGATCAACGCCATGTTCGCGTTGTGGTTGTCAGCGTATCAAGACGAACGCAGCGAAACCTTTGAGCCATTTCGTCGCGCCGATGTTGTCCACGATCGCAGCCATCGCTCGGCGCTGTTGTGGGTTGAGCGGTTGCGCGTACCAGCCACCGCAGCCGATCAAGTTCACTTCTTGATGTGGATTATCGCGCGCCTTGCCGATATCACGCCAATCATGTGGGCCCGCTTTGATTCCGCCGATGAAGCCGAAAAAGCTAAAGCCTCAGCCGATGACAATCGACCCTTTGTGTTGGCCGGTAATCCATTTGAAGAACGCCTACAACGTCATGGCCATGAAGCCGCGCTGGCCTGGGCAGTGAGCCAAAGCATCTGGACCAAACGTGAACTCGCCGGCATGCTCATCGAGGTTTCACTGCACCGGGACCCTAACGATGCCGTCGGCGCAGCACTAGCCGAAACCTTGTTGCGCCGTGCACTGCTGTGGGATGAGCTGTCCAATGCTCGCGGCTATCTGGCAATTGTGTTGATTCGACAACGCCGATTTACCGAAGCCTACGAAGTAGCGTTAGCTGGGACCGACGACGAAGTGCGGCTATTGACGGTGATTGAAACCGCGCAAGTTGCGCCCGAAGCGCTCACCGACATACCGGATGACGCCCCAACGGGCACCCCGATGCCCCTGCTACAACTGCTTGACGCCGCCACCATAGCGGCTTCGACCGACGAGAATCTCACCGAGTTAGTTATCGAAACTGCGAAACACGCACCTGCGCTGTTAACCCACATCTTGCCAATGTTGCCGCCGCACACATCTCTGGTACCGCATCTTTACAACGCAAGTTTTGGGCTTGAGCGCACCACCGCCTTGAAGATTTTACAGCGCATTATTGAGTTGCCGCCACCACCACCAGGTAACAGCGAAGCGCGCGCCGCGTTTGCCATGGCCTGGAACAATGCCTGCATTCACGCTCATGCCTTAGGCGACTACACCACGGCGGCCGAAATCGCCGAAGGCGGCTTAGCGTACGGCGACGAAAATCCTTACATGTATCACTCCGCCGCATGTGCGTTCGCAGCGCTAGGCGATGCTGACCGAGCGCTCGAATTGCTTAGCGTAGCGATCGCAGCGGACTACGAGCACATCGAAAAGATGGAAACCGATCCTGACCTTGCGCCGCTGTTCAAAGATCCACGATTTTCCGCCCTATTCAAAGACTGGCGTGACCATCGCGCCGACTTGAATTAGGCGTTACCTCGCAGCGTCATTTTTTACCGGCAGTTACGCTAATGCAACCAACCTGTGGCGGTCGAATCCCACCGCGCACATACTCACGTCTTTTGCGCAGCTCACTTGTCCGCCGCGCTTCAGCAGCGTTTACCTAGATTTTCACATTTGGATGTCTTAACGTTACGGATGTCTTCACGCATGCCCGTTGGTATTTTCTGCATCATGAGCAGTGGGTTGCTTTGTTGCACTGACGTGAGTGTGACTACGATGCAGTACGATCAGCGGCGCAGCGACGCCCTACTTGATATTCATAAAGTAGGAGCGCCGACCAACGCACTAGGCCTCGTCTACATTCATGGCGGCGGATGGAGCGCCGGCGAACGCCAAGACGATGCTGCCACCGCCGATCGATTAGCGAGTGCTGGCTATGTGGTGGCCAATATTGACTATCGGTTAGTACCCGAAGGAACGTTTCCGCTAGCGGTACAAGATTCTTTTTGCGCGCTGGCATTTGTACAGATGCATGCAAATGATTTGGGTGTAGATCCGACTCGCATTGTGGTGATGGGGCATTCAGCCGGTGGACATTTGGCGGGTATGTTGGCGGTAGCGCGCGACGATGAAGTGCAAGATCCAGAATGTCCATGGGGCAGAGCGGCGGCACCAGCGGCGGCGGTGAGTGTTGCAGGTCCGATGAATTTGCGAACAATTTCAGGTTCACCGGTAACAGCATTTGTCGGAGCAACACTACGTGAGGATCCACAGCGTTATGATCGAGCATCACCGATTTCGCGGGTCGCTGCTGACAGCCCACCATTTCTGTTGGTACATTCCAAGGGCGACCTAGTTGTGAATATTTCGCAATCGCATGAAATGGCTGATGCACTGCACAGCGTCGGTGCCAGTGCGACAATGATGGAGCTTGAGGGTGGAGGCCATGTGATCGGCGATGGCCCTGGGCTAGGTCTCGAAGAATATGAGTTGGCTACCAATTCTCCAGAATCATTTTTAGCGATCGATGATTTTCTTCGCGGTGTGTTATGAAAATGTCGCTGCGTCGCGGTGCAGTCATGGCAGTTGCAATGGTGGCTTCGGCTTCCACCAACCCACCAGCGCAAGCGCAAATCGTAGTCGCACCTAGCGCCACTGCCTACACTTGCCATACCGACATCGAGTTGCCTTTACTTGCACTTTCACCCAATGCACTGGCCGTACAAGTAGAGCGGCCGGTCGCCGCGCGGGTAAGCGTACTAGCTGCAATGGCCATCCGCGACGGTGCGGACGGTGACTTCCAATCAACCACCGGCGCGCTTGGCGGTGAGCTTCGGTTTTGGCTGCGTAGTTCGCATCGACGCTGGTTCGCAGCGCCACGCATTGAACTGGCGTTTACGCATGTATCAGGCCGCAATCCGAGTCGCAGTTTGGGCAATGCCTTGATCGGAACAGCAGGCCTCGTTATCGGCTACCGCTTCTTGCTGTGGCAACATCTATCCATCGTTCCTGAAATTGGTGTAGCCGGGCGTGCCGACTTGGTTTCCCGGGTCCCTGATCAAAAGAGTTTCACGCCAGTGGTGGGCATCGCGATGGGCTGGCGATTACAGTAACTATCGATGCATCTCTGCCTCAGGCGCGACTACGCCGGGATGCAGCGCGCACGAAACTAGGCCGCGCTGTTTGGTTCAAAACCGTTAATGCTACAGTTGTAATCGTGCGTAGTAGGTTTGGCGTGTTGCAAACCAAAGTTCATCACGTCGGTCTCGCCTTTACCGCAGGTGGTGGCTACGCAACCACGTTGCTTGACAACGATGAAACCAGCAGTGGCGGTGTTGTGATGGGCGGTGTCACCGTCGGCGGCCGGTATAGTTGGGCCGAGCCATACCTCAGCTATCGTATCCTCTGGGATCCGGGTTCCAGCAAAACGATTCAGCCGATTAAAGCTGGCATACGTTTTTATCTTGGACGGCATGTTGTGCTCACCGCAGAAGGCGGGACAACGATTCACTTTGGCGCCCTTGCCATCGGCGAGGGCACCGGCGCGATAGGACTGCTGTTCTAATCAACGGCTTAATGTCAGTTACATTTGCCAAACACACCCATTCAACGCCGCTACTGCACGGTTGCCGTCGATGATCGAGTTTCAAGATCGCGGGTGGCTTCGTCGTAGTGGCCCCAGCATACCGGCACGTATTGCTCGTCGGCACCGAGTTGAATCTGCGGGCCATCGAGCGTTGGTGAACCATTGGTGAGCCGCAAATTGCAGATGGCTTTTTTGGCGCAGTATTGACAGGTAACTTTTACTTCTTCGATGCGATCGGCAAGTTCCATCAAGCGTTGCGCGCCAGGAAACAACCGGGTTTTGAAGTCGGTGCGTAGGCCATAACAAATCACCGGCACGCCAGGATCCCAGGTAATGCGCCGTAAATCTTCGATGATGCTCGGCGATAGAAACTGCGCTTCATCGACCAAGATGCAAT
>JAYWHS010000644.1:0-3127 GCA_043777635.1 Kofleriaceae bacterium
CGGTGGTCGGCTCCGGCGCGTCGGAGCCTATCTACGAAGATCCTGAAGATCGGCCAACAATTGATGTTTTGCATTTAGGCGAAAACGATCCACGGCTCATGGCCAGCGCTGCGTTTGACGAAGCTAATCGAGCTTACGATCGCGGCGATTTTGAAAACGCACGGGCCATGGCCAACAAGTTACTTACGAAAAACCCTGGCAACGTGCGGCTCATGCGTATTGTGGTGTCATCGGCGTGCATGACCGGCGACACCTCGGACATCGTGGCCGCCACCTATCGGCAGTTGCCACCCAATGACCGTGAACAAATGAAGGTTCGCTGCGAGCGCTACAACGTACATTTTGCCGATTCGCCGAAATAGCTTTGAGCCAACGCTTTACCGCTCGCTGCCGCACAGTTAGGGTCAGCAAATGTCCGCTTCGCTCATCGACAAACTAGGAAACGATCCCATTCGCGCCACGTTGGTCACCGAGTGCTGCGATTTAATCGACACCCAAGTCAAGACCAAAGGCTTTGTCATCAAGGGTGGCTACGCTGCGGTCAAAGCCATGAAAAAACGCTTTGTGCCGGAAGTGGTCGATGCATTGTTGAATGAGTGGTTAGCCGAGATGCAGCCGCACTACGACCGCTGGGTAACCAACAAACAAGCCAGCTTCGCCGACTACGTGATTTCGCGTTCCGACGACGTTGCCGAAGACTTGCTCAAAGTTACCGACCGCCGCGCCGAAAAATCCTCGCACGGCACCGCCAAAAAAATGTACGTCAAGATGCGCGACTCAGCCAAAAAAAATGTGGTTGAAGCAATCCCTGAACTCGCTCGCCTGATCCAAAAACACCTGGCCGAGTAAGCTCACGGCGACCGGGTGAAATTCCCGAGGTGCCCTGCTCCACCTCACAACCGAACCAGTCAGCGACGGCGCGCAACACCGACGTGGCAGCGCACCCGACGAGGCAGCGCACCCGACGCGGCAGCGCACCCGACGCGCGACGTAGCCTCGCCGTGCGACTCGCGCATTTGCCTGCGCCGACAACAACCAACACCGACCCGCCGGCCACGCAGCACCATCTTCGCGCGCCGCTTGCGACGAGCACGGATCGATCCACACACTGCTCTGTAAAATCTGCCGCAGCAGCTCACGGTTATCAACGCCGACGCTAATCCACGCCGCTTGTTCTTGCGTGCGCTCCGTTTGCAACCGCTCGCGCAAATGTTTACGAAAATTATCCCGCACATAGTGCCTTACCCGCCGCACCTCTGTCGGTGTGCGCAACACCCGCGCATGATATCTGTCGTCGAACACCCGGCCCTTGCGCCCGCATAACGAATTGATTGCCTTGGCTACCCGGATCGTCAACCCACTCACCGCGCTACGCATCGCCTTACTATTCGCTGCGTCCATCACCAAATGTAGATGATCATTCTGCACCGAAAAATCACACAACAAACCATCTTCATTCCGTGCTGCAGCCCACAACGCTGCTTCCACCGCTTTGTACATTCGCCGACCACGCAACCCTCGCACATCCTTGGCGACCTTCATCGTCACATGCACCGGCATCCTCTTCGCAAACCTTTCGCGCATCCGATGCGATTGGCACTTCGACACCTTTTTGCGCCCCGCACCTTTACGTGCACCACCCCAACCATATTTCACAACTACCACTGGAGCCGGCAGCGCCAACCCCAACTGAACTTGCCTCTTCCGCATCTTCCGCATCTTCCGCATCTTCGTCGCCCCACCAATTTGATACAAGCAAATATCAATTATCGACGACGAATACAACAAAAATCGCTATTATGAAGCCAAAATGTCAGCCAAAAATCAAACTATCGCCAAATCAAGTTACCGACCCATGCATGAAATCTTTCGCACATCCGACACGACCGGTGACATGACAACGCCCTGCGCCTCGCGACGTCAAGCCCACCACCGCAGCGGTGTTTCACAACCAAAAAGCAGCACGATGGCAACTATCGCCAAATCAAGTTACCAACCCTCGCATGAAAACTTTCGCGCATCCGACGCGACCGGTGCCATGACAAAATCCTGCGCCTCGCGACTCCAATCACAACACCCCAGTGATATTTCACATCCAAAAACGGCACCTCCGCAACTATCGCCAAATCAAATTCCGCAACTGCATCTCAACGCCCCGTCACAAAGCAGAACCAACGTTCCATGCCAGCCTAGGATCCACCCGCGCCGCGACGGCGGCGCAGCATACGTCGCGCAAGCACTGCCCCACGCGGCCGCGCGGCCAGCAGCACCGCAGTCGTACGGGCTCCACCTCGCTCGCTCTAAGCCTCCGTGAGCCGGCCGTTCACCCAGCCGCGCTTCAGCGCCAAACGTCACCTTCCCAACCTCACCCCCAACGCTTCGTTACACCCTCACTCCACAAAACTCGGCAACTCACACGCTACCAACCCACTCGCATCAGCGCGGCATTGCCACACCGCAGCACTCGATGCCAACGTAAAATTGCCACGATGATCCGCAGCCAACACCGCAACATTGGGCAACGTCAGCGTGGCGATACGCATCGACACCGCAGTGCGAATATTGATCCCAACCAAATGTTCACCATCCCACGCCGCCAAGCCGGCTGGCGTGCGACACAGCGCGATCACCGGGGCGGTAAGCTGCGCAAGCGTACGCTGCACACCGGTGGCACGTTCAATTTCGATCACTGCGTGGTCGCTCGTCGCCACATACAAACGATGACTATCGGCGCTAGCAACGAGTACCGAAACCGCCGGCAGCACCGACGACGCGCCCGGCCCCGCCTCAGCCACTGCATACCGACGCTGCTCACCACCCGCGGTACCTTCCACAACCTCATGCCCGCGCAGCGCCCACCACAGCCCGCGCCCCGCATCGTGCGCAACCCCGCGCAGCGCAGAACGCTCGAAACTCGTGGGCGTCCCGGCGCATTGCACAATTGCCGCTGCCAAATCATCACCCTCAAGCCGCCGCCAAACTTCACCTTGCGCCACTGCGCCGTGCTGCGAGCTCGCGCCATGCGGCAACCACCAGCGCTGCACGATACTTGGGCCCCGCTCCGAGCGTTCGCTCGTTCGCTCCAATTCGGCACCCGCCGCATCCTTGCTGTCCGATGTCCGGACAA
>JAYWHS010000645.1:0-3116 GCA_043777635.1 Kofleriaceae bacterium
CCAAGCTCGCTGTCCAGATCACAACGAACAGCACGGTATTGCCCAATGCAGCAAAGCCGATTGGCTTGCTATACATGCACACCAGCACGAACATCACCATCGGCACCGCGAGCAAGGTCTTCACCAATCGCCACATCGTAGGCACCCTAGATTATCCGCCTGAGCATTGCAATCTATGCAATTGCAGCCAGCTCCTCCCACCGTGGCCATTGAATCTCTTCCGCCTTCATCGTACCGTCGAGCATCCGTGATTGTACGTAGTTTGTACTCGATCGTCCTCGGAGCGCTGATCGTCGGCTGCGGCCGGTTGGATTTTGCATCGACATCGGCCAATTCCAACGACGCTACGGCTGACTCGAACCACAACAGCGATGCGGACATGGGCCTGAATTCCGTTACTGTCACGGCCTCAGATAGTCACACCTGCGCGACCCGCTTCGGCCAGTTGGCCTGCTGGGGCGCCAATAACGATGGCCAACTCGGCGTCGGCGACCAAGTGCAACGGCTGATGCCCTCCTCCGTGAGTGGTACTGATTGGGTCGAAGTTGGCCTAGGTGGCACCTTCACGTGTGCGCGTAAAATGAACGGCGCGGTGTTTTGCTGGGGCAGCAACACGGCCTTGCAACTCGGCGCGTTAACGCCAGCCTCAAGCAGCGTACCGCTGCAAGTTGCACTTCCCGTTGCAGCACGGACCATCAGGTGCGGTGAAACCCATGCCTGCGCCATACTTGAAAACGGCCAATTATGGTGTTGGGGTGACAACGTCGAAGGCCAGCTTGGGCTCGACGACAGTGGCACCGACGTCACGACAGCACAGCCAACGCAAGTTCCAACCAACCAAAGCTGGACATCCGTCGCAGGCGGTCAAGGCAACACATTGGCGCTTGCCGGCACCACGATGTTTGGCACCGGCCGCAACACCAGCGGTGAATTGGGCGGCAGCGCAACCGTTGGACAGTACCGAGCACTGACAGCACTTAGCAATGTAGCGTTTACCGTTGTCACGCCAGGTTCAAACCATACGCAAGCCATCGATAGCCAAGCGCGCATGTTTGCCTGGGGCAGCAACGGCGCGGGCCAACTCGGCACTGGCGATCGAGTTGCAGTTCCTGCACCACAACTTATCGACGCCACCCGCTCCTGGCGCACCGTATCAACCGACGTATTTCATACCTGCGCCGTCGATAATCTTGGCGCTCTATTCTGTTGGGGCCGCAGCATCGAAGGCCAATTGGGCAACGGCAGCAACTCACCGGACCGTTTGGTTGTGACGCCCAGCGGCACCGACAAAACCTGGACTAGCGTCTCGGTCGGTCGCTTCCACTCCTGCGCCGTTGCCACTGACCAAACCATCTGGTGTTCCGGCGAAAACAACGAAGGCCAACTCGGCCTCGGCGATACCCAGCGCCGCGCTGCGTGGACCAACGTGGTGTTTTAACTTCTTTCGCTGAGGCGTTGGTCAAAGTCTACGATTGTTCCAACCCCGGTAGCTAATCACCTCAAATGTGGAGCCGTGAGGGCAGGTGCGACATGTTGTTGTGTAACGCGCATCGCCGCCTCGACATCTCAAAAGCATGAGCACCAAGCCAACGTTTAGTCGTTCGCAATTGATATTTTGTCTAGCCGCGGGTCTATCGCTAGTGGCCTCGGTGTCACTTTGGTTTTCGGGCTACAAAGAGCAAGGCCTGTTTATCGGCTTATGGGTGCCTTCGATTTTGTCCCTAGGAACACTTTTGATTGCCGGACGTGCGGTGCGCGGATGATCGACTGGCAAGTCTTTGTCCTTGGCGTTTTCGCATGCTCGATTGTGATGATGGCGGTGCGAGCCATCGCCCGCGAAGACCAGGAAGCACGCGCCGAAGCGACCGCACGAGTGGCGCCGCGAGGTGCTAACAACGACTCGGTACAACCGCCTAACTAGCATTTTGTAAATCGATCCTTAAAGACCTGTGATGCCACGGATGCTTGGCGTGCATACGCGAAGTTGCAATACAATCACGCGGGCACGGCGACGCAACTGGCATCAGCGACGCGCGTTGCGGGCACACGAACATGCCAAGATTCTACATGCTGGCGTGAGCGATGGCGCAAAATCTGCTGAGATTTATGAATTTCGTCGACGACGACACCCAATCGCGGCGCTACGGCGAAAGCTGACAATGCAGGATAAATTCTTCGTCGCGATGGTCGCCCACCATGAAGTGGTAGTCCATATATTTGGCAAAGCCGTGACGCTGATAAAAACGCTGGGCCCGTAGGTTGTCACTGTATACGCACAACACCATGTCTTGTGCACCGACGAGCGACGCTTGCCCGAAGGCCCAACGCATCAAGTCATCGGCGATACCGCAGCCATGGTAGGCGTCGAGCAGATAAAGTTGTTTGCACTCCATCACGCTGCGGCCCGCGAAAGATACCGGCAAACTTGTACCAACGCTGAGTTTACAAAAACCGATCGGGACGCCTGGCGCCTGCGAATCCTCGACGACCAACCAACGCAGCGACGGATCGACGAGTTCGGCCGCGATGGTCTCGACCACATACGCTTCGGTGAAAAATCGAGCGAGATTTTCGGCCGAATACAAATGCCCAAACGTGCTGACAAACGTCGCTCGGCCCAGTGCGGCCAAGGCCGCTGCGTCGTGCGGCTCCGGCACACGCAACACACTCGGGTTAGAACTAGACGCCACGGGCTTTTTGACTCACGAAGTACGCAGCTTTACGGGCTCGCATAATTTCACCTAGTGGCCGATGCACGGCAAGGCCGCCCCACGGGTCGAATTTAGCCTTTTCAACTTGCTCGGCAAAGCCGGCGTCAACGCCTTGCGATGCAAACGTCACCCGGCCAACCACAACTGGAGTACTTGCCGCGGTACTCCACACCACGGTTGGATCTTCAATTGGAGTTGCTTTTTCGTCGACGAAAAACTGCAACGTCAGCTCGTAGGCAACGCTGCCCTTAGCTAACCGCGCAGCGATATCCTCGCCGATGTCACGCAGCAAAGGGGCATCCGCTTGCAGGGGCACCAGTCCAATGCGCGCGGCATACGGCCCAACGGTATGCGGCAACACGGTGTTGAAAGCCTCGGTGGCAAAACTGGCAAACGGCTTTTTGA
>JAYWHS010000646.1:0-3113 GCA_043777635.1 Kofleriaceae bacterium
ACTTGGAGCCAAGGCCAATAATACGCAGCAAACGACGAATCAGTGCGGCGACGCCAACGGCGCACCCAATCTATGTCTTTCGACTGCGGAATGTCCAAAATTGCAAAGCGATCTTTTTGCAGTTCGCAGATCGAAATCATTTGGTCTTGCACGCGTTGCGCGCGCATCTCGCCAGCCGGACCTTGATTGCGGTTGTAGAACATCATGGCATCAGGGCACGCCAGCAAACCGACTTCTTCATTGGCCGCAAGCGCCATCATGCCGGTGCGTTCGCCCGGGCCAGTATCGTGACCAATAAAATCTTCCGGTGTCATTAGCTCAATGCCATCGGCGCCTGCGGCCAGTCGCGTCAATGCGATGACGCCAGGCCGGTTGTGGGGCACTGGTGACGAAGAATTGAGATTTTCTAACCGAATCAACCGCGATCGCTGCTCCACCACCGACGGCGCGTACATGCGCGACCGGGGATCCATTTGCAGCCCTTTGAACAATTCGCGGCGATCGCGCAATGCGACATGCAAGTCAAACACGATCACTTCAAGGTGAGTTGGAGCTGCGGCTTTGTGCCGGCGATTTACAGGAGTCGCAGTGTCCCACTTGATCAATTTATCGGACACCGATGACAAAACCACGAAGTCTTCGCCTTCGCGATTGTAAATGCGCACCAACGCGCCGGTTTCAAAGCCTCGTGTCGAACTGACCAGGGCTTCACCTGCGCCGATTTCCATGTCGCGCGTTAACAGCGCGCTGGCACCAACCGATTGCGTGCACTGAAACCAAATCGCGTTGCCCCACGAGCCTTCATTGAGCGCGCGAATTCGCAGCGTCGGTTTTTTCCAATGATCGAGATGAATTTGGTGCGCACACGCAGCGAATTCTTGCGGACCGTTGAGGTCACCGGCGTCAACCTGTTTGGCGGCTGCCAAGGTATGCGCAACCCGCACGACCCAACATGTCTTGCCGCCGTTGCGAAAAAATCCGTAGACCGAGTCCGACAAATAGCTTTGATCGGTATGACCGAAGATTTCACTGAACTCGTCGAAGTTCGACAAGCGAACCGGCTCGTTGAGCGGGCCTTTTTGTGAAATGCCAACAAACCCCGTGATCCGGGTATCCGCGATGGACAGCGCCGGCGGCACCACGGGATCAAAGGTCTGGTAAATACCAGGGGCTCGAAGGTCTGCGGATGGACGGACGCTCATGTTGGACTTTGTAGTGGTGAGGAAACAAACATCGTAAAATTACAATGGAGCACTCGCGACGTACTGACTAACTTCGTGAATTGTTGATCTCGCGATTGATGCGCGCAATCTCTCGTAACCAAATATGCCGTTCCTCATGTTCCATATCGAGGATGTCGTTGACCGGCCAGTGAAAATGGTACGCGATATAGGCGACCTCTTGATACAACTGTTCACGCGGATACGTTGCGATTGCTCCCCAAACTACCCCGGGCCAGACTGGCCACTACCTCCATCGGTCAGCACTGCGCCAGTGACCATATCGATGTCCATTTCGTGGGCACACTTAGGACACGCCACGTGATGTTTTGGCGTGCCGCCTTCTTCGTTGATCTTGCGATAGAACTCTTGCAAGTACGCAAGGTCGGTTGAAAATAAATTCTCGATGATGTCGACGTGAATCGTTTCAACTTCACCGATCTTCACGATGACGCGCGATAACAAGACGATTACCAAGTAGGCGCGATTGCTTTGTACCCGGTAGTCTTGCAGCGGAATAATTTCATCACGAGCCGTAGCCAGGCGCATAACGCCTTCGCGATGAACTTTGCCGCTCTCATCTACGTAGCCACGCGGCAGACGAAATGGGAACTGAGTCTTAAAGGACATGAGGCAATTGTATCGCAGGCGGGACGTCACATCTGATTACAACGGGTAATTTCTCCGAAAATAAAAAGGCCCTCTTGGCTTCCGCCATGAGGGTCTTTACCGAATGTATAAGTACGGTTACGTGATCAATCGTATGCCTTGATCGTAAGGTCGTATGCTTCAGTGTAACAAGTCACATCGAAGGTGTTCAGCTTATCGGCGTTGGCGTCGAGTTCAGAGAACTTGAATTCCTTCATGCCGCAGTTTTCATAACTGATTTCGGCAATAATTTCTTTCGCAGCAGTATCAAGAATCTGAACCACGTTAGTAACTTCCATCGCCTCCGAACGCGCACCAGCCACAAACCACGAATGAGCTTTCTTTTCCCATTCAGCATAGGCATGCGACGACATCGTGAATTTCAAGTCACCAACCGAAGTTTTGGTTGGCGCGTGGGTAGCTTCGAGAAATTCGCCATATTCAACAGCTTGCACGGTTTGGCTCCACTTCGAGGCATCAATCGAAATCAAAGCTTTGGTGTCGCCCATAGGGGACAACATGCGGAAGTTGACAGAACCATATTGTTTTTGATTGGCACCGATCACCACGTTAGCTTTGCCGCCGCCAGCCGAGTGGCGGCAGGTGGTTGGCTGCATTTTCACCGTGAAGTAAAGTGCATCTTTACCCTTCGCGTCCAACTTCGGCAGCGTGATTTCGGTGATGTGGGCAGCTGTGAAGTCCATACGACGCACAACATCAAAGTTGGTGTTGACGATCATGATCGCGCCGTCTTGAGTCAAGTGTTGGTTCTTGAACGACGATTTCATCCAGTTGTAGATCTCAAAACCCATACCAACGCCGACTTCGAAGCTAATTGGGTCATGCTTCATCTTCACAACGTGTTTTTTGATGCGGTTCGCACCACCAAGATTGTTTTCAACAACCTCACCGGAAAGCTTGCCCATATCAATTTTACGGACGTAACCAGCGAATTTTCCACAGATTTCAATAAATCCTTGGGAGCGAAATGCAAAATCTTGAGCCATAAATCTCCGTTACTTTAGATGTCGACTGTCGCGATCTTTAAGGGTGCCTCGAGGACTAGAAAACCTGACATATCCACCCACCCTATCCACCTGTATCATTTTCTAACCCGCGAAGGACTCTTAGCCTTTTGCGATGACCTCACGACACCATGTCGTGGACCATCTAGTACTGCCCAAATGTACGGACGGCATCTGCCTGAGCTTCCCGCATTCCGAACATTTGTTAGGAGCCTTTTTT
>JAYWHS010000647.1:0-3113 GCA_043777635.1 Kofleriaceae bacterium
ATTTCGGCGGCGGTCATATGCGCACCGGCGTAATCCCAAATCGCTGCGCGATCGACACCGTCACCTTGACCGGTTGGGGCAGCGGCACTTGGCGGCACAAAAAATACTGCGTCGTCGTTGCCCAACACTTGCATGGCGTGCGCTAGCCGCTCGCTGCGACGATTCGCGACCGTGAGCGCAATGTCGATCGACACCGATGCCACGATCCCGGCATGATTGGAGTGCGCGCGCGGCGTTAGTTCGAAGGTGCCTTCTTGCCAAATCACGACATCGGAAACGCCTTCGCGGACTTTGGTCGCCAATATTTCAACCAAAATATCTTCGGTGGCAAGGCTCGACATCAACAGTACTTTGCCTAGCGGAACCCCGGTTTCGGCCCGGGTTTCCAAGGCATCGGCCAGCGCGCGCTCTGCAATGTTGCGCGATCGTAGCAGCACTGCACCGAGCTGCTCTTCTCGTCGATTCGAGCTGGCCCACAGCAGCATGCCGCTGTCAAAGCCCATCGTACGGGTCACGTTGCGACGTTCGAACGAGACCACGCCGGAAAGGCCTTTGCGGGCAGCCCAGGCAAATACGTCGGCCGCTGGCATCGTTGTCAGTTGTCCTCGTATCGACACGCTTTGAGCATAGCGGAAGTTGCGCTACAGTGGGGCCCATGACGGAAAGTTCATCGCAACCACGCGGCGTTATTAGTCTGCGAACGCTGCTGGGCGCCGGTTGCCTAGCGTTGATCGGCGCTGCGGTGCTGGGGCTTTTTTTGTGGATGGTGAATCCAGCAGCTGAGCGTGAGGTGCGGGCCGCCTGCACGGGCCTCAACTCGGCACCGCCCAACGCGGTGTTATGTCCTGCTGGCCAAACGTCATGCAGTTTTCCGTTGGCAGCGCCGGATTTCACAGTGATTGGCAACGATGGCAAACCAGTCAAATTGTCGAGCTTTCGAGGCAAAGTCGTCCTGCTAAATTTCTGGGCGTCGTGGTGTGGCGTTTGTGAAAAAGAAAAGCCTGCGATTGAAAAAATGGCGCGGTCACTGGCCAACGATGAATTCGCGGTGGTGACGGTGGCGTCTGATCGCGAATGGCCAAAGGTCCTGGTCGCGCTGGTAAAAGCGCTGGCACCTGCTGTGGCGCTGCGCGGCGCTGATGGTCTGCCGTTGGGCGACGAACCAACGATGCAAGCCGCGCTGGCCTTGTACGGTCGAGCCCTGCCCACCGGTATCCCGTTCGGCGTGTATCTTGATCCGCCTGCTGGCGACGGCAACATCGGCGCGGTCGCTGCGTCGTGGGGCATTAAAGCCGTGCCGGAAAGTTTCTTGATTGATCGCGCCGGTACAATTCGCGCGTACTTTGTGAACAAACGCGACTGGACATCGGGAATTTCAGAAACCTGCATTCAATCCGTCATTGATGAATAGAGCTAACTAGCCCATGGCAAAAGTCTTAGTAATCGACGACGATGGCGCGATTGTTCGGTTGATCCTCAAAGTGTTAAGTGGTCGCGGCCATTTGGTCGTGATCGCACGCGACGGTAAAAGTGGTTTGGCGCGCGTCGCTGCGGAACGGCCTGATTTGGTTATCGTCGATAGCGATTTGCCGAAGATCGACGGTGCCGAGGTTTGTCGCAGCATTAAAGAAGACCCTTCAACTGCGACGATTCCGGTCATAATGATGACGCCGCACTACGTTGATTTTTACGGGCGGGACGAAACCGCCGCGCCCAACGCTGTGGTGGTGCGACCGTTCACCCGTGACGTTCTGGCCAACGCGGTTGAACGGGCGTTGGGCGGCTTGGGCCCGCGGCGTGCGCAACGGCGATCGCAGTTGCCGTTTTAAGCCATGGCTGCGCCGAACGACGAGCGGCCGGTGCCGTTTACAATTCTCACTGGTTGGTTAGGCGCTGGCAAAACCACGGTGTTGAATCGCATGCTGGGTGCGCGGCATGGCAAAAAAATCGCGGTCCTGGTGAATGAACTTGGGCGTATTTCAATTGATACCCGGTTAATTCTGTCGCGTGGCAGTGACGTACTGGAGTTGGCCGGCGGTTGCGTTTGTTGCAAAGTCGACGCAAAAAGTGACCTCTGGGACGGGATCGCCGATGTCATTTTGCGCTCCGCACCCGAGCATGTCGTGCTTGAAACTACCGGCATTGCGGAGCCTGCGGCGATTCTCGAAGGGCTCAATCGCGTGCCTGAAGCTGTGCGGGCGCGGGTAATCCCAGCCGGTATCATTTGTGTCGTCGACGGTGAGGCCGGTGCTGCAGCGTTGCAACAACGCGAAGAGGCGCGCGAACAAGCGCTGACGGCGGACCGAATTTTCGTCAGCAAGCTCGATCTCGCTCGGGCTGAAGATGTCGCTGCAACCCATGCCGCCTTGGATTTGTATGCGCCCAATGCCGAGCGTGCCAGTTTTGCTAGCAACGATGAAGGCGGCCTGTCGCTGACCCATTGGGTGCTTGAACCACGCTCGGTGCTCCTCGACGTCCATCATGCCGCGCTGCGGCCACAACTCCATACACCTCATCGCCATCATGATCACGATGGCCATCATCACCATTCTCAGCTCATCGCGGCCTCGTTTGTTGACGACGTACCGTTGCTCGGTGCCAAGGTGCTCGATGTGTTGCGCAGCTTGGGTCCGGCGTTGCTGCGGGCCAAAGGCTTTGTGCAATTGGCACCCGACGCGGGCTCGCCGGTGGTGCAACGCGGTTTTATCGAACATGCGGGTCGGCGCACGGAGTTGCGAACGCTCGGGCCGTGGGACGATTCACCTCAGCGCACCGAAGTAGTTATTATCGGCGACAACCTCGATGAAGCGGCGTTGCGCCGAGCGTTATGGGCGTGCCGAGCTGGCTGGTCACGCTCGGTTATTCCTTAGGGTGCAGCCCTAAAACTCATCGCCCCGACGTCGAAAAAGCCCTGGCACCTAGGCTATTGTGGGATGTCGTGAAATTAGGTCGCATCGGCTTTCGCCTGTTTTTGCTCAGCGGACTGGGCATTGCGGTGACCATTGTGGTGTTGCTGATTGTTGCGCAAGCCACGTATGCCGACCCCACCAGCAATGCGACCGGACCGTTAGCGGCGTTGGGGCAACGCGACATTCGCTCGGCAATCACGCTGA
>JAYWHS010000648.1:0-3113 GCA_043777635.1 Kofleriaceae bacterium
GTGATGGGGCCGCAATTTGCCATAGGTCCAGCCGCGCAAACGATGGCCGCAGCGCCGATGCCAACCGCGCCACGCGACGGCGTTATGCCAACTCGTGCGCCGCATTTACCCACGTTGGCATTGTCTGTGGCACAAGAGCAATCGGCTGCTGCGGTCGACGATTTTTTTGCGCTTGAAGCAAAGCCGCAATGGGCCAACGCAGGCGCAATCTCAACGGGAAATCTTGGCGTCGGGTTCGACGATCAGCTGGTGCAGAGCATGCGGCCGGTCGACGTTGTTGGCTTGCCGTCGTCGGAGACACCGGTAAAACGCCGTAAGCTAGTATATGCGGGCTGGGCGGTCATCGGTGCATTTGTCGTTGGTGCTGGGGTGTTCGCCGGAATGTGGATTCGGGAAAGTCGGTTGCGCACACAAGTGACGCACGCTTTTGAAAAAGCCAATGGCCTTGCCAAAGACGATTCGTGGCGGGGCCATCTAGCCGCGCGTGACGTTTTGGCCGGCGTGGTCAAGGCCCGTGACACCCAGACCACGCGCGGTCGGTTGCTCGTCGAACGGGCCTTGTTGGCCTATGAATTTGGCGAAGACCGAACCGCTACTACGACGGCAGTGACGGCACTGGTCGACACGTCCAACACGTCGACCGTCGCCAATGGCTACATTGCGTTACTTCGGGCCGACGGTGAAAAGGCTCGAACGTTAGGCAAGCGGCTCATCGCAAGCAAAGGTTTTGAAGCTATTGGACTGTACCTTGATGGTCGGGGTGCGCTGCTACTAGGCGAGCATGTGGCGGCTGCTGAAGCGTTACGTTTGGCAGTGGAACGGGATCCGCGACCTTCGTATCAATTGGCGTTGGCCGAGGCGAAAATTGCCGGCGGGGCGGTGACCGATGCCGATACGCTGTTGGCTACGACTCAACGGATCGCGTTGTCGCCAGAGGCTACGGTGCTACGGGCCATCGGCGATTTGCGCGCCGATCGGCTGGGGACTCACCCCGAACTCGCAGCCCAGTTAGATGCAATCACGATTACTGCCGAAAAAGCTGTTGCGGATCCGGTCCGTGTGGCATCGCAACTGACGGCAGCGTTGGCGCTTGCGGTGGTTGCGGAGACCCAAGCACGCAGCGGTGAAATGGAGCGCGCGCAGTCGACGTTTGGTAGGGCCATTGCGGTCGGTGTCGATGACTATCGTTTCGCCGAACAGGCGGTGCGGGCATTGGTTGCAATGCGGCGTTTAGATGACGCCCGCAACGCTGCCGAGCGGGCATCGGCGACGTGGCCGAAGTATCCGCTGTTGGTGATTACCTTGGCGGATATTGAATTGCGCAGCGGCGATATTGAGGGAGCTTTCAACCGTTTGAAGGATCCGCGTTTTGGTAAATTTGTCGAAGGCGCAACGATTCGCGGTCGCGCTGCGTTGTTGTTGGGGAATCTCGATCTAGCGCAAGATGACTTAGATGCTGTGCTCAAGGTTGCCCCCCAGGCTGCCAGTGCAATGGTTGCACGAGCGTACCTTGAGGTTTTGCGCGGTGATGGCAAAGCCGCCATTGCGCGCTTGGGCAAAATCGCGGCAGATGCGTCTCCGTCGGTGCTTACCGTTTATGGCGCGGCGCAACGTATGTTGGGACAAGCCGAGGCGCTAACGACCTTGCGCAAAGCTGCGATCGCGCCAGCGCATGACTATAGTGGAGTTGCGCATCTTGAATTGGCTCGAAGTTTGCGCGACATCGGTGAATTCACATCGGCACGCACGGAGTTTACCGCCGCGCTTACGTTGGGTCAGCAGCGCGCACGCTTGGAAGTAGCGGTGCTTGAGCTAGAAGATCGTCACTTGCTCGCGGGCCGCAACGAACTCGAAGCGATGTACAAAGCCGGTTTCGTTGGTACCGCAGCGCCTGGCGAAGTCGACGGCACGCTGCTGCTCGAACTGCTGCGGGCGCGGGCCCTGAGCGGCGATATTGTTGGCGCCGAAGCGGCGTTAAAGATTGCCGAGCGACGCAGTGACTTGCCCAAATGGCAAGTTTTGCGTGAGCGCGGTCGTCTGCTTATGAAAAAAAGTGATAGTCCGGCGGCCAGTGCGGCACTGATTTCGGCCATGAGTGACAAAGCCGCGGATGCCGAAACTTTCCTGTTGGTTGCGAATGTTGTCGAAGGTGGCAGCGATACAACCGACCTCGCAGCGCGACTCAAGGCTGCGTCAGCTCGGTTAGCCGGAACCGGCGAGCTCGAAATCATCAATGGCAAACTAGAATATGCAGCAGGGCGGGTTGCCGCTGCCGATGCTGCGTTCGGCAGAGCCAAAGAATTACTCACGCAGTCGCACGCTTCGCCGCGACGGCTGGCGATGGCCCACGTCGGGTTAGCTGCGACCGCACTCGACCGCAATGACGAGTCGCGAGCTCGAACCGAAATCAATTTGGCCATGTCGCTCGATCCTAGTTCGGTTGAAGCCAAACTTTTTGGGTCGGAATTTGCAACAACTGCCAACGCAAAATTGGAATTGTTGCAACAAGCGGTCGAGCTTGCGCCGTATCACTGGGTCGCGTGGATGCTGTTGGGGCAAGCTGCGGTGATTGCAAAAAATCCAGCCGAATACCAACGCGCCGTAGCTCGCCTAACCGACATTGCACCGCTGTCGCAAGAGTTGGTCGAACTCAAAGCAGCCGCCAAGCCTTCGCGGTGATCACAAAAAGGGACGTTCCCAATGCCAGTCACGTAAGAAAACGTTAACAAAATCCGCAGCAATCCTGAGGTCTTACTCGGGACTCGGACGACGGTACTCGGGCGACGGTCCCGCTCCCCAGCGTTCGCTGGGTTCGCTCCATCATGGGCGCGGAGCCTTACCGACGACGCACAAGAGCCGTGGTCATCGCGACGCACAAGAGCCGTGGTCATCGCGGCAACGCGACCCGCCAAGGCCCGCGCCGCGCGATCCTCAACACTATCGAAGCCGCAACACCGTGCGATGTCGAGTACTGCGTGGATTTCCCAAGCGGAACCATGCGCGATGTCGAAGAACCGACGACGCGATGGTGAGCCGGCGAGGTACGCCGAACCTTCGCGCAAGTTGAGCGCAACACTGACGGCGGCACGGCGACCTTGATCAGCCAGATCACC
>JAYWHS010000649.1:0-3112 GCA_043777635.1 Kofleriaceae bacterium
GGGTTGCCAGAGTTGCCGGCGTTGGTTGGCGTTGTGCGGACGGCGTCGGTCGGGTGGAAGCTCGCCGGTTTCGCGACGGGCGTGGTGGTCGAAGCGGGGCTCAATACGGCGGCGGATCAGGTCATGAGTGCGGGCCTAGGCAGCAGCGGCGGTAGTGTGGGTGATGGCTTCTTGAGCAATGTGGCGGTGTCGCTGGCATTGCGCCCGTTGCAGGGCATCTTTCAGCGCGGCGGTAGGCTGCTGGATCTAGAGAAGCGTGCAGCGACGCTGTGGAGTGTACGCGGTGGCGCGCTGGTGCTCAAGGCCGGTGTCGAGATCAGCCTCGAAACAGTCGCTGCGGCGGCTGTGAACTACGTGACGATGCGGGCGCTGCATGACAAAGCGCGTACATTATCGACGACGACCGCGACCGAGTGGTTGCTGCAAGGTGCCTCGATCGCAGTGGGCCGGTTTATCGGTACACGCTCGGCACAACTCGAAGCGCGGATTGCGCAACTTGAGCAACATGTGGCCGGTGGGCAAGGTGCAGCGCAAGCCCGCGCCGTGGTGCGTGGCGGTGCCGAATGTAAAACACCGGTCGAAGCGTTGGCGCGTTTCGCTGAGTACGAAGCGCGCTTAACCCACGAGCAAGCGATGCTTGCGCACGAAGCGACGCTGACAGCGGGCGGGCATGGTCGGCTGCGTGAGGCTGACGTGAAAATGTTGGAGGCTGGCAATGCCGCCGCGCGGGCCGAGATGCAAGGCACGCATGCGCAACAGGCCAAGCTGCGCATGGCCGGGCTTGAAGCTGACAACACGGCGGGCACGTTGTGGACGGTGGCACAGGGTGATGCACCGACAGTGATGGCGCGACTCAAGGCCGCCGGATTTCGGGTTACGGCGGATGCGAGTAACGCGAGCGCAGCTCCAGCTGAAGGCTCGGCGCTTGCCGGCAGGGCGAGCGCTAGCGGTACACGTGCTGCTGCGGCTGATATCTCGTCGACGCTGCCCACACGTTGGTTTGTGGATTTCGGCGGCCAACGCGTTGAAGTGACCGCTGTTGATCGGCCAAGTTCGGTACGCAACGAGTCAGTAAGTACCGACGTGGTACATCCTTCGCCTCACCCAGTTGAATCGACTCGGCCAACGCGCGTCATTCCTGCCGATGTTGCCGTCGAGTTTAAGGCTATTCTGGGTTTCCGCTATGACGGGCTTATGGAGTCTGCGAGAATTTTGATTGCGGATCCAACGATTGGTCCGCTTTTGGCTAGTCACACCACGGAAGAAGTCGCAGCGATGATCGGCTATACGAAATTTGAGTACATGCAACTCAATACTGCACTTCGTTCTGGTGATGCAGTCGAACTCAGAAGGCTAAAGCCACTCATTGAGCATACCAATCAAGGGCTAGCCAAACTTCCTAATTATGTTGGGCCGGTCTATCGCGGTGCCGCGCTGTCGGCCGCACAAATAGCCAAATATAACGTAGGAACCGTGGTTACCGAACCGGCATTCACCAGCACGTCCACGCACTCCGATAGTAAATTCCCTGGCAATGTCGAATTTGTTATTGATTCAAAGACCGGGACACGGATTGATTTTTTGTCTGCATTCGGTCACGAAAAAGAAGTCTTGTTTCAAAGCGGAACTCAGTTCATCGTCGTCGATGTAATCATTTTTGGCAAAACGACCCAGATCACCATGATGGAAGTTTCATGACCTACAAATTGACCGATGAACAGCGCGCATTCGTTCTCTTGGCGCGGGAGCTTGGGAGGCAAAGAGCAGCGATGCCGGACGAGCAGCGAGTTCTTTTGGATTCGCCTAAGTTTAATGGCCCCGTTGGACAACTCGACGATGGCGACGACACGGGCACGCTAACCGACACAGCGCAAGAGACGGAAGAAAGCGTTGCCGTGGTGATCGTTTCGGTGCCAGATATCACAATCAATAAACCATAACAGCGCGGCGGCGAAAGCTGTCCGTCTTGTGGCTGCTGCTTCTTGATGATTTGTATTGGACTGGGTGGCGTCGCGATAAAATCTATAGACGTGCCGAATATTGCGCGACACCCAGCGAAGGATCAAAAACATGATTAGCTCAACACAAGGCTGGGCCTGCCTTTCATTCGCGGTTGTCATTAGTCGAAATGAAGGTTCGACTTGATGCCTCAGTGGGTCGGGCATGGGTTGTCGGCGATTCGCATTTTCTTGGCGACTACCTCGGCTGTCGAATTGAAGCGGACATGGTTGTACGCATTTACGACACCGGATCCTCGAGCTATGTCGCAAATCTCCAGTTCTACAGTTTTGACGATGACGAGGTGAGCGCGAATGCGCGAATTGAACGGGCGGAATCAACGCTACTGGAGGAAAAAATGCCGCTTGTGGAAGCTGTGAATGTGTTGCCGACGATGCCCATTGAATAAGTGCAGGCGACTTGGGCGCGGACGAATACAAACCGTAACGCGCACTGTCGTGCCGCTAGATTTTCCGCAACACCTGACCGCACGCACCGATAGGCCGCTCATGAATGATTTGCCTGCACCCAACAAGTCAGCGCGGCAGTGCGGTCATTCCGCCATGTGGCTTCGGCTGGTCGCGATTGGGGCGGCGTCGCTAACGCGGCTGGCCTGCGTCAACGACAAGGTGACTCCGTGCGCCCATGAGTGATGCGCACGACCACGACGACGCTGCGCGGCGGCATGCGCGTGCAGCGGGTCAGCAGCAGATGGCTGCTCAACAGCAAGCTCGTCGCCAGCGCGTGGTGGAGCGAGTGGGCAAAGACAGGTTGCCCGCGCCACCGGCGGGGCCGCAGGCGGATCGGCGGCTCGATGAGGCGATGCATAAAATCAGCAATGCTGCGAGCACGGCGCACGCGGTGTGGTTGCCGGCGCTGCAAGCGCAGTTGCGGATGGGAAATCTCGCTGGGTTTGAAAACCTGTACACGCAAACTAAACGCGACATCGCATCAGTGGAGCTTGCTTTGAACATACTTGAACGCGCGATGCTGTATGACGCAGACCCGAGCGAGCGCAGTGATGTCGAAGCCACGCTGGCCGTGCAGCATCAAACGATGCTGGCGCAGTTAATGCCGGTGTACAATGAACTAAAGGCGTTGCGCAAAGAGGCTG
>JAYWHS010000650.1:0-3112 GCA_043777635.1 Kofleriaceae bacterium
GGACTTGGAATTCGCCTGGGAATTCACGGCCAAGGTTTTCCAGTGCAAGTTGGCTCCAACGGTTGGCAATGCCGGCTTTTTTCGACAGCTCCACCACTTGGATCCATTGCGCTTTGGCTTCAGCCAAGTACTTCGCAAGGTTCTTGTCGCGAGTTTCTTCGTACGCTGCGATGCCCGCAGGGTTTTTCTGCACGGGAATTGGGATTGGCGCATCCGACAACTTGGTTGCGAATTTGTAAACCGATTCGCCGTAGCGAACTTTGGCAGCCATCGAGTATTCGGCCACACCGAATGCATCGAGCGCCAAGTATTTCTCTTGGGTTTTGGCCAATACCGCTTCCAAGTCTTTTTTCTGCGCTTGCAGTTCCGGCACCGTCTTGGCGGCTTTGGTGATTGCGTAAGGCTCCCACGTATCATTCAAGAATTTCTCGGCGAAGTACAACGACCATTCGCCTGCCATTTTCGCGCCAGCACCGGTGCGAATCGCCCCGCGCTGTTTCCATGCATCCATGGCTTCAGCGCCGGCTTTTTCAGCGTTTGGCATTTTGCCTTTACGTTTCCACAGCGTTGCGGTGTCGTAGAAACTCTGCACAAACTTTTCTTCATTGCCGGCGTCACGGCCATAGACGCGGCGCCATTTGTCGAGCTGCTCAACCATGCTGGTGGCGTCGCCCGATGAGCGATAAATGTTTGCGACCGACCAAACCGCGCCGTCCTTCTTGAGGCGGTCGGTTTCTTCACGTTCGTAGCGGCTGTACAAATCGATGGCGCGTTTGAAGTCGCGATTCAATTCGGCAGCAAACGCTGCATTGAACAACGAGTCGATCGCGATCTGATTGAGCGATAGCGGTTTTTCGCCCGGCAATGGCTCTGGCGGTTTGATGCCCAACTTCTGAGCTTTTTTGGCCGTATCGTATAATTCCAAATAGGTTGTGATTGCTTTGTCGTACTCGAACGCGCCTTGGTACGACAACGCGGTTAAGCGCATCGCATCGAGGAAAAATGGCGATTCCCGGAAGCGTTTGTCTTTGTTGGCCGTGAACTCTTTGAACATCGAGATCGCGGTTTTCGGACGATCACCGAGTTTGTAGGCAACCGCACTGTTGTACAGCGCGATCGGCAAGTCAGCATCGGTGGCAGGTGCAGTCTTGTAGTAGCGATAGAAAGCGTCGGCAGCCTGTACAAATTGTTTGTCGCCGTAAAGCTGGTTCGCGCGTTTAAATTCGATCGAACGGTTTTGCGAAAGCGCTAATTCGATCGACTTGGTGTCACCACATTTGGTCGCGATGAACTTTTTGTTGGTGGCTTCAAACTTATCGAGTTGTTCGGTCGCTTCGTAGATGCTTAACAATGCATCTTTGGCGCGGACAGCCTCGGTATTGCCACAGAACTTATCCATGACTTTTTGAAAACGGACAATCGAGTCGTCGATCCGCAAATACGCCAACGAAACCAACGCAGCATTGATGCCTTGGGCTGGCGCAGTCTTCGGATCCGGCACTACGTTTTGGTAGTTGTCCCACTCATCTTGCAGCAATTTGTAAATCGCAGGAATCGTTTGCGGTTGCAGTGGTTGCGGCAAGGCCTTCAACTCGGCACCGGTTGGCACTTTGAGCGCGGTGATCTCACCTTTGGCAACTTGGCGTGCCGCTTCGGCTTCGTACGATTGCAAAATACTTTGCGAGGCCGCTAAGAAAAACTGCTCCGACATGTCGCGGTGGTCGCGCACCCATTTGTACTGGACCACAGCTTCCATGTAGTGCTCGGAGAAGAACAACGCCTCACCTTGCATATAGGTGAATTCGTAGACGTAATCAGACTCAGGGTACTGCGTGATGAACGTGCGGTACAGCTCAACCGATTTGTCATACAACGCGAGGTACAGTTCTTTTTCGGCTGGATCTTTTTTCGCGGTGGCTTCCCACTCTTGGCGAGCTTCGGTTGCAGCTTTGTGCGTGTTACGCGTTGCGCCGTACAGTGCGCGCTCGGCCAACCGACGCTGATTTTCCATCGCGACGCGGTCTTTTTCGTTAGCTTGGTACCAAGCTGAACCAGGTGCGTAACGCGTTGCCAATGCAGCGGCTTCGTTGTCGGCTGCGAATTTGTCGCCTTTAGCTTCAAAGACGTTGACGATTTCTTGATGAACTTGCGGATTGGCCGGGTTGAGTTCCCACGGCGGCGAAAGCGCGATGCGATAACTATCTACCGCACGGTCGTACGCCTGCAATTCACTAAACGCTTTGCCCATGGCAACCCACACGTCGCGGACGTGCGGTTCATTTTCGCGGCCTTTGTAAAACTCTTTGGCGCGAGCCAACGCTTTATCTGGGTCGGTGTCGTTTTCACCTTCCCATGGGTCGGTGAATGCAACCGAGATGTACTGGATTGCTTCGTCACGTAGTTCCAGCGATGGCGTGCCACCAGCAGCGACCAACGAGTCGTACAGTTTCACCGACTGATCAAAGCGCTTGATCGAATCGAACAAGAAATCGCGGCGGTAGTACGACCACGCAAGTTTGTATAACGACTCGGCAAACAGCGGCGATTCGCTCACCCCATTGCCAACTTTCGAGTATGCGGCGATCGCGTCGTCGAGTTCGCCCGGAACCGAAAAGTGATAATCCGCAATGCCGCGCACCCAGGCATGGCGAACCAGTTCGGCGTCGGCGTTCGGCAACGCTTGGCAATCAGCGTAGGCGTCGCGTAGCACTTTGCTATCGATGCGCTCCATCGCTTCTTTTTTAGTCATCTCGCGCATCGGCGGATCGGTGTACTTAAACTTGTTGCCGCAGGTGAGCGCCAAAAACAGCGTTAACGATCGTCGAGGATTCGCGTTTTTGCTGTAGTACGCCAACAGATACAGCGTGGCTGGCAGCTGCCGGTAGTTCGGAAACTTTTCGAGAATATTCTCCCAAAGTTTTACCGATTTTGAATAGTCCGCGATGATCGCGGCAGGATCGGCGCTATCAGTGAGCGGGCGATTATCAACTTCTTCGTCGGCAGCATCGAGATATAAATCGGCCAAGCGAAACATGGCGTCAGGCGTGAACGCTTGATGACTTGGATGCTCAACGATGAATTGCTCAAGCAGCGCCACTGTTTCAGCGTGACG
>JAYWHS010000651.1:0-3111 GCA_043777635.1 Kofleriaceae bacterium
TTCGGAGGTTTTGCGGCTGCGCTTGTCGTAGGTGAAAGTGGTAATTCGACCGGAGCCATCGGTTTTAGTTAGGACATTACCCACCGCGTCATAGGTGGTGTTGCTGTTGTCGGTATTCGCGGCGGTGACTTGGGTGACGCGGTTCGCGAGATCGTAGGCGGTGCGGGTGGTGTTGCTATTGGCATCGGTGATTGAGATGGTGTTGCCAACCGCATCGAGCGCGCGTTGCGCGGTGGTGACGCCGGCTCTGCTGCTGGCTAGGAGGCGGGATTCGGCGTCGTAGCCTGCGGGCGAGCGAAGTGTCATCGAGCTAGCCCAGAGCTGAAAGCTATTCGCTTGACAGATTTGAGTAGAGCCACGAAGCGTTGCAAAAATCAGGTATAAAAAAAGCCAGGTCAATTTGTGAATTGACTTGGCTATTTCTTCGATTTGACTCACGTACATTGCAAGAAACTCAAAACGTCCGGGGCTGTAATGGATAACGCAAGGCCCCCTCGGCATCTCGACAGGTCTCGAGTTCGCTGGTTCCGGCACGGAAGCCAGTCTTAGGGCGACCATTTTCCCAATAAACTTCCAAGTCCCCGCTTGCGCAAACCGTTGGTTCACTCAAAATTTCTGTGTAATCGTCATTTAACCAATGCAGTGTGCACACCGTCCCACACTCGAACCAAGCGGGTCCGTTTCCATCTGGCGATATCGTGTCACCATAAGTCTTTCTGTTCCAATCGTGATTGTTTATTTTCACCACTGATAACTCTACAGTGCTCCCAACATCCGCCACCAGAATCCCACGTTCGTTCCCTTGTCGTTTTGACGCAAAGATTACGAAGCGGTCATCCTTCAACCACCAGCCCGAAGCAAAGTCAGTAGTCCAACTCTTTATAAATTCAATGCACACAGGGCACGGAATTCGGGCACCCGTTTTAGTGTTAAAGAAATAGATTGCAGGGGCGGTTTCATGAGGAATGTGCTCATCGACTGCAACCCAAAGCAGGCCATTGCCCGCTGTATGAAAAAAACTTTTAGCAGTGATGCAATCCATGCCCGAAGGTGGGCAAATTTCACTTTTATCCAGCGATTTTTTAGATCCAAACCACGGAACACTATCTGTCTTCCAGTATTTTCGTGCCTGCATCACACCAACCTGCTCAATCTCTACATGGCGACTTACACAACCAAATAGACCAACAAAAAATGCGGCGGCCAATAATTTAACGCAAGCGCGCTGAATTGAAGCGTTTGTCATGTGCATTGTTATTTGCTCGTCTTCAATTCAATCTGACCAGAACTACTCTCTGTGGCAACCTTGGGTTCTCCACGCCTTTCTGCCGCTTCGGCTTTGAACAGTGAAATGACGCTTGCTACCTTCGCGCGTACTTCGGCTTCAGAAAAGTAAAGTGGGCTTGTCTTGCGTGCTCGTGGCCCAGACGCAACCGCTAAACTAAATGGTGTCACTTCCTTGAGCGACGAAAGCGTCTCCAACACAGTGCCACCTAAGTCCTCTGGCACGTACGCACTCAGGTTAATCCCCGTGCCTAAGCCATTTATTTTTTGCTTGAGCATCGCCACCGCCAGTTCCTCCAGCTCTTCATCGCCGCGGTCGCGATAGCTAGGGACCGGCACATTCGGTGGCCCGGGCTGCATCCAGCCCAGCGGTTTCCACGTGCGGCGCGCCTCAATGGCTGCATCCATCTCGGCTTGATTGGCGATAACGCGCGTTGGAATATTTGCCACTTCTGCAAGACTATTTTGCAGCTGACCTGACGTCATTTCGATTTGTAGACCACTTCTTGCCGCCAAAATATCAAGCTGACCACCCAAAGTACCCGCATAGTTAATGTAATTTTGCGGCGCACGCTGAATGATATCTGGCGTCGAGCCATGTGCACCGTGGCCAATGCCACTCTTGAACGTACGCCCATTACTATCAATATGAGGGCCAGACACGTCGCCCAGCCGGTGAAGCATTAATCCAGCAAGCCCCAAGTCCGTTCCCGCCTTGCTGATGACTTGTTTAGTTAAAGCGAGTTCTTCTGTTGCATCCCGGTCAGATAGCCCATGGAACACATCCTGCACCAAAACTTGGTGCCGTTGCGCATTTACCGCGTCGTTGTAGACCAGCATTTGAATCTCGGCGGGCACATCGCGTGCCGCAACCTGCGCAGCACCGGCGAACATCTTCAACTGCCTCGCCTGCACGGCTAATGCATCAAGGGAATCAGTCTGATCTGGAAACTGCGAATAGAATGCAAGCGTCTGGGCTTGCTCAACAGGGAAACCTTTGCTTAGCGCGCTATATAGCGTTGTGTAGTAATGCCCGGCCTGTTGATACCGCCCCGTAGGGTCAACGTAGAACATTGGATTCGCACCCAAGCCCACATACGCATTCCAACTCAAAGGATCCATCGCCGTCGCCGCTACCGGATCCATCGACGTAAACCTTCCCGTCCCCGTCGAATAAAACCGACTAGGCGAACTCAACTCATCGCCACCATCCGACACATAACCATTGAATCTGAAAGGGCTTTGTATTGAGCCTGTCTGCGACCTGATTGCTCCAAAAGCTCGATACGAAAGCCTTCCCGGTATCGTGCCATCGCTCAGCGTCGTCACAATCACCGAATTGAACGCATCCTGATGAAGGTGCTGCGCGACCCCGCCACGCACCTCGCCTAGCAATAAACTTCCAACGCGAGTCACCTGCGACAGTGAGTTTCCTATCGTGTTCGTCTCAGCGACAAGCGCATCACCCATCCAAACATACAGCGTGCGATTGCCACCACTTGTTTTCGCAGTGCGATGCCCAGCGGAGTCATACTCAAACGCCTCGCCGGTACTCAACGAAGCCAGTTGATCCCTCGGCCCCCAGACATAAATCGTCGCTGGCGCAGCACCAATCTTGACGCTCGTTTGATTCCCATTCCCGTCATAAAGATATGTTGTCGTATTCGCACCATCCGCCACCGACAGCAATTGCTCGCGCGAGTTATAGCTATAAATCTTATTCGCCAGAACCACATTAGACAGGTTCTTTACAACCTCAGTCTTACGATTCCCCGCCGCATCAATCGTATATTCCTCAGCCTGATCCGGGCCTATGACTTTGGTCAG
>JAYWHS010000652.1:0-3110 GCA_043777635.1 Kofleriaceae bacterium
GATTCGGCCGGATTCTTCGTCGGGCCGGGCCAGCGCGTGAGCAAACGGCGCAGCGATGAGCGCGGTTTCATGATGAGCTAAACCGTCGATGGCGGCGAAACGCGCATTATCATCGAAGTCACCGAGATAGGGCGCTAAGCGCGGCACCACTTCGCTCGATGAAACGGTTTTCCATTCGGCTAGCCAGCTGATCAAATCAATGCGGCGTTCGGGATGGCGTGTGTAGCCAGGTGGTTCGCTCGCCAGCAACTCGTCGATAAATGCTAGCGCCTTGGACTTAGCAAGTTTTCCAGCGGTCGCGTCATCGGTGGAGGTGAGCCGATCAAGCACGCGTAGGGCAAACGACAACTGCTCGGCAGATTTCATAAATCGTTGCAACGGCGCAACTGCGGCGAGCCCGTGACCTACCAGGGCATCGACAACCCAGTTCTTTTCGTATTCGTCGTCTACGCCTTTGGAGCTGGTGATGCTCCACCGCTTACACATGCCTGCCAATGCGTCGTCGGTACCTTCGTCCCGTAGCTTTTCGAGCGCTGCAATGCGGTCGCCTTGTTGGGCCAATTTGTTAGTTGCGCGTTCAACCGTCTTTTGGACTGCGGAACCCTTATCTTTTGAAAACAAGCCAAACACCATATCGCAGGTGAACCTACCACTGCCGAGTGCGATCGTCATCCATCACGTACCAACTTGCGGTTACTGCAAGTATTCGAGTGGTTTAGGTGCCGTAAAATGAACCTTTAGCAGTGAATCCTCGTACAATAAAAACTCATGAGGATCGCTCCGTTAGTTTCGCTGTTTTTGATTGGGTCGGCGAGTTGTGGCGGTGCCAAAGCGCCAGCTTCCACGATCACGCCTGCGGCCGTGCCTTCGTCCACCAGCAGTGGCAGCGCGGGTGCACTTGCCACGAAACCCGCCACTACACCCGCTGTGCCGCTGGGCCCCGCAGGGGAGCGTGCCGCGGCGTTGCGGGAGGCTGCATCATCGTTGGACAAAGCCGCCGCTGCCCTGAACGCAGGCAATAAGAATTTTGCTGAACAGCTGTTCTCAACTGCTGAGCTGCTCACCGGCCCGGAAGCATTAGTCGCGTTAGCGCCACTATTTCGAGAAGGCGCGCCGCCGCGCGTCAGCACTGCACCGGTAAAGGTTGCAAAGTCTGAAACTCCCCAGCCTAACGTGGTGGGCGGTTCGGAAGCCGATGATGCAGACGATAAAATTCCGATCCCACCAGTCGAAAACGCCAGTTTGACTGGTGTGATCAAAGTCGACAATCAATCTGTCGCGGGTGCGTTTGGCTTAGTAACCTTGGAACCGATTGGTCGTAAGAGTGCAAGCCGTGCCCCGAAAAAGCGCATTGTTGAGCAGCGTGGCCGTGAGTTTTTACCGCACGTAGTAGCGATTCCGGTCGGTTCGACCGTGCAATTCCCAAATTTTGACCAAGTATTTCACAACGTGTTTTCAACTTCCCCAACCGCTGCATTCGATCTCGGGTTGTACCGTGGTGGTGATGCGCGCGACTATGTCTTCGCGAAAGAAGGCATTTTGCGTTTAGGTTGTAATTTGCACGCCAACATGTCGGCGTACGTTGCGGTGGTCGCTGCCCCGCATTTTGTGATTACCGATGAAACCGGCAAGTTTGCGTTTAAGCACCTTCAGCCAGGCAAATACCGGCTCAAGGCGTGGAACGAACGCAGCAAGACCCCCACCACCATGGAGGTCACCGTGAAAAACGGCGCCAATGACCTATCGATCGGGGTCAACGGCGATGCGCCAACCGGGCCGCAACCCGACAAATTCGGAGTCAAGCGTGGGTAAGGCCCTGGTGGCCGCAGGCGTTGCGGCGATCGTCGTAGGCGGCGGTACGTTGGGCTACGGCCTATCTCGGCCTAAGCCTCTGGTTGTCGTCGACGCGCTGCCGTTCGCTGGCAAAATCGATAAATTGTTGGCGGAGCGGCGCGAGGCCTTGCGAAAGCGTACCGACGCTGTTGCGCAAGAAGATCACGTCCGTGGCGGCCTCGGTGATCAAGAAACCGCTAGCGATATGTTTACTCAAGGTGAACTTGATCTGCAAGTGCAGCCCAACGAGGTCCTCGAATTTGGCCAAGTCATTGGCGGAGCTTCGATGCGCTTGCAGTTGATACCCGCAGGTGGCAAGCCATTTGCGCATGATGGCCAACCGACCGACCACGTAGTTGTGTCCGGCGAGAACATTGTTTTGCAACGGGTGTCTTCGGTCGCGCTCAAAATTACTGCACAAGCGCCCGTTGGCTTCGTTGCAATTTCGCAATCCATTCCCAAGTCATTTTTTGACAAAGTAGGCAAAGAGCTTGAAGCAGCTAATAGCGGGCTGATCTTGTCGTTCGGCAATCAAAAGCTGCAGCTCGGTAAACCCTTTGCGGCTGGGGTAAAAACTACCATTCAGCCGCTGCAGTTTGATCCTGCGGTAACCATCGAAGCTGCGGTGCCGATGGGTGCCGGCAATTTTTTGCCGTTTCTGATTGCCGGCGGCGGTGGCGCAGGGCTAGGGCTGGTGTTGCTAGCCTTGGGGCTGGTCCGCCGTTCGAGCGGTACCTCGGCCGTAGTGACGAGCCCCGGTGAAGCTGGCGCTGGCACTGGTCCTGATAATGTCACGCCGGTTGGGTTTGCGACCACCGGTTTGTCCATTGGCACACCCAACCAAACGGTTGGTTCGGGTGCATTTCCTGCGGTCAGCTCGCCATCGGCGCTTGGCCCTGGGGTTGTGCTTGGTCGTTGGGAAATCGTGCAACGCATCGGCTCCGGTGGCATGGCCGATGTTTTTAAAGCTCGCTCCATCGGTGAAGCCGGTTTTGCCAAGATGGTGGCGCTTAAAGTGATGCACGCCCATTTGGCGCGCAATGCGCGTGCGGTAGATCATTTCCTCGACGAAGCCCGCTTAGCTGCGCAGATTCACCATCCCAACGTTGTGCAGATCTTGGACCTCGGAAAGATCGGTGGCGAATATGCAATCGCCATGGAGTTCGTCGACGGTACCGATCTTGAGCGGTTACTGCAGGGCGCACGCGAAGCGGGTCGAGTAATTCCACTCAATGTTGCGGTTGGCATTTTGCGCCGCATCTGTGACGGGGTAGCGG
>JAYWHS010000653.1:0-10748 GCA_043777635.1 Kofleriaceae bacterium
AGCCATGGAACAGGTCCACGAGCAGTTGCGTCAAATGTCGCACCTGGTTGATGCTTTGGGCCAACTCGCCCGCCTGCAAGCGCGCAAGCCACCGTCGGAGGCCCTGGATATTGTGCCGGTGTGTAGCGCGAGCTGCGATACCTTGCGCGAGGTCGCCGCAGCGCACCAGGTCACGCTGGCGCACCAGTTGCCAGCGACGTGTTTGGCCTTACTCAACCCGGCCGAAGTCCAGTTGGTCCTGCACAACTTGCTGCGCAATGCGATTGCCCATGCGCCCGCGCATAGCACGGTCAACCTTTCGCTTACCGTCGAAGAAAATCAACACCAACTAGTCTTAAGCGTCGAGGATCAAGGCGCTGGCGTGCCGGTCGCCGATCGCCAGCGCATTTTTAACGCGTTCGCACGCGGCGCACCCGCAGCCGACCGCAGCGGCCATGACGACGGGCTCGGCCTGGGCCTGGCTATTGTGCAGCGGGTTGCGATCGCCAACGGTGGCAGCGTTTGTGTTAGCGACGGCCACACCGGCGGAGCCTTGTTTCAAGTGCGGCTGCCATGGCAGGCTTAGGGATTTCTTAATGCAGCATCGGTGAATTGATCGGCTAACCTAGCTAAGCTTCGCGTTACCTCCAATCGACAATCATCCAAGGAATCCCATGCGTGCAATCTCCATCGCCATCATGACTGGTCTAGTTTTTTCAAGTGTCGCTGCAACCTCAACCTTGGCCGACGCCAAAAAGCCGTCGCCAAGCCCAGCCCCAGCTGTCAAAAAAACTCTTGCTCAAGCCAAGGCAATTGCGCTTGTCGCCGTACCTGGGAAAATCGCCCAAGCCGAACTCGAAAAGGAACATGGCGTCTGGATCTACTCCATTGAAATCCACCCAACCGGCGACAAAAACCCGAAGCACATTAAAGAAGTCATCGTCGACGCAAACTCGGGCAACGTTGTAAAAATCGAAGACGAGAATGAAGACGACGACAGCGACAACGAAGCCAACGAAAAATAGCGTGGCATAGCTCGCGTTAAGCGGAACACTGCCAGCGTGGCCCCGATTCGGAACGTGACATTGTATGGTGTACCAAAATGTGTTTTAGAATTGCGAGCGTGACGGCACTGCTGTGGTACGCGTTGCTCGCGTCGAGCCCCGCACACGGCGGTGGACCTCCGCCGGTGCATCCAGTTACATTTAACGACGCTTTGCAGGCTGCAAGCCGTGCACCAGCGAATCGCAGTCGAATTGTCAGCCAACAGGCCGCTGCAATGTCGGTAGATGCAGCGGGCGCGTGGCCCGCGATAACCGTCGGTACGTTTACCACGCTACGCAGTGCACGGCTCGGCGTATCCGCCGCAGTGCCACTGCCAATTTTGGGTACGCGTTACACTCGTGACGCCAACGTTTCGGTCGCCAAAACGCTGCGCGATGTAGTGGTTGCTGACGCTGCAACTCAGGAGCTTGAGCAACTTCGACAGGTGAGTCGCGCGTGGCTAAACGTTGCACGTATGCAGGCTCATGCGGCGACATCGCAACTCGCCGCCGTTCGTCAACAGCAACTTGCGGAGATCGCGGACCAACGTTTTAACAATGGCGAAGTAGCGCGGGTCGAAAGTGTTCAAGCCGACGCTGCTCGGCGCCTTGCGAGAGCCCGTGCCGCCGCCGATCGCGCCGCGATCGCTGCCGCATCGGCCGAACTTGCGAGCTTGCTTGGTTGGAATCCTGAAATCATTATCGAAGCACAAGGCGATCTCCCTACGCCGTACAGCGTGCCGTCTCTGACTGCGATTCAAGCCCAGCGCAATACCCATCCGCTCGTACATGCACAAGCCGCAAGGATCGCCGTGGAAGCCGCAAAGACTAAATTAGCGTCAGCTAGCCAGTGGCCACGGCTCGCCGTGGAAGCCGAAGCCGCATGGCTCGCGCCCAACCCCCCGAGCACCGATCTACGTCTTGGCGTGGTAGTCGAATTGCCATTTTGGGGCAAGAGCAGCCAAGCCGTACAGACCGCGCAAGCGCTCAAGCACGTCGCCCAACTTGAGACCGAGGTAGCCGCGCATGTCCTCGATGGCGCAACCGTTGCAGCGTACCGACGATTTGAAGCGGCGCGCGCGCAAGCGGCAACACTACAAAACGAAGTCGTACCAGCGGCCCGCGAAGCAGCGTTATTGGCACGCGCCGCCTACGCCGAAGGTTCCGGTGGCTTGGTTGCAGTACTCGAAGCCGAACGTAGTCTGCAAGAAATCGAAAGCACGGCCACCGATGCCCGGCTCGACGCTGCCGAAGCTCAAGTCGATGTGACGTGGACCTATGGCGCGTTGCCACAGCTGGGCCACCCATGAACGCACGACAAATTTGCCTCGCGCTCATCGGTAATGCACTCGCCCTCGCCGCCTGCCACCGATCTACACCGGAACCTGAAGCAGTTGAGGCCAACGCAGCCATTGCAGTCAGGTGCGCAACGTTGCGCGCCGCGCAGGATAGTGACCACATCAAGCTGCGCGGAGTCATTGGTGTTAGTCCTGATCACGCTGCCATGGTTGCAGCGATGGTCGCTGGTCGCATGATCGAGCTGCGTGTACACGAAGGTGACGCGGTTAAACGCGGCGAGCTTTTGGCTGTTTTAGATGACACCACGCAAGGCGCGGCCGTGCAACAAGCGGACGCTGACCGAGCCGTGGCGCAAGCGGCCTTGCTCAATGCCACCACCGCACTGCGTCGAGCGCAACGACTTTTCGAAAGTGGCATTGCCCCACGGCGCGATGTTGAAGATGCCCAAGCTCGCCATTCCACGGCCCAAGCCGATGTGGCGGCCAGCAATGCTCGCCACGAGCTGGCCATCCGAGAACGCAATCGGACCCGCATCATGGCACCCATCAATGGCCTGATCGTGCATGTCTTTCGCAACGTTGGCGAGTTAGTCGATGGCACCAGCGGTTCCCCGTTGTTTGAAATCGCCGACACCACCCAACTAGCCATGCGCGCCGAAGTACCGGCCGCCGACTTTGTTCGGCTCAACCTCAACGCCCACGTGCAGATCCGTTTGGATGCTGCACCTGACACAGTGCTGCACGGCAAAATAATATTTATTTCACCATCCGTCGACACCGTCACTGCGCTGGGCAACCTACGCGTGTCTATCGAAGCGACGGCCGAACTCCGCCCCAGCCTGGGCCTAGCTGGAACTATGGATATCGATCGAGCAGGCAGCGGCACTGCGTCGCCCAGCGGCGCATCCCTTCATGTGCAGGTGCCCGCGCTGGCAGTTCGCCGGTCACTTGCCGGCGGCGAAGAAGTCGTGGTGTGTGAACGTCACGACGGTAAACTGCAAGCCGTTGTACACCCCGTAGACGTCATTGCGCGGCACGGCGAAGATGTTGTCGTTGCAAGTGGGGTACGCGCCAACGACCGGGTGGTGGTGCAACATGTGCTCGGACTTGAAGACGGTACACCGTTGGTCGACACCGACCCACCCAGCGATGACAAAACAATACTGCATCCAGCCAGTGTGCCAACGGCGCCCGCGCCATGAATTTTTTCGCGATACTTCGTGCACGAGCAAGCCTGGTCGTGGTGGCCACGCTTGCGGCGATTGGCTTTGGCGCCGTATCGTTGCAGCGCTTACCTAGCGGCATTTATCCTGACCTAGATTTCCCACGCATCGTGGTGGTGGCGCATCTCGGTGATCTGCCACCTGACGTGGTGCAGACGGCCGCGACCCGATTGCTCGAAGAAGCTGTGGCAACTGTGCCACATATGCAGCGGATTCGTTCGCGAACGCTGCGTGGAGCCACCGAGCTTGCCGTGCAATTTGCACCCGGCACCGACATGTGGCGGACGCTGCAATTGGTTGAGGGCCACATCAATGAAATTCGCGGTGAACTACCCAGCGACATTGAGCTACGCATTGAACGCGTGACACCAACCAGTCTGCCGATTGTGACGTTCAGTCTTGCCGGCAACGTTGACCCTCGCGTGCTGCGCGAAACAGCCACCCGCATCATACGACCTGCGCTGACCCGGGTGGTTGGCGTCGGTGAAATCGAAGTCCAAGGCGGCGATATTCGCGAAATTCAAGTCATTCTGCGGCCCGCCGCGTTAGCCGCCGCGCACATTACGCCCAGCGAAGTTGTTGAGCGTGTGCGCAATGCCAACCAAGTGACGGCGGTCGGACGGGCCCAGGCCGACCATCAAGTTGTAACGATCGTTGCCGCATCTGAACCAACCACCACCACGGCACTCGCAGCACTGCCCATCGGCAATTCCCCCAGTGGCATCATCGCTTTGTCGTCGGTTGCCGATGTAATCGAAGGCGCTGAAGATCGGACGACCAGTGTGTCAGGACCAGACGGCGATGCAGTTGTGATTACCGTAGCGCGCAGCCCGGGCGCAAGTGCACCAAACGTAGTCGCGCAAGCACAAGAAATTATCACTGAGTTACGGACGGCCCATGCATTGCCGCCCGGGGTTGAAATCAAGACGGTGTACGACCAGTCGCTGTTGATCCATGAAGCTATCAACGGCGTCCGCGATGCAATCATCCTTGGCATTGTATTGTCGCTGATCGTCTTAGGGCTGTTTTTGCGCAACGTGCGCGCTGGCATCACGGCAGCCCTCGCAGTGCCGATTACGCTCATTTGTACATTTGGCATCATGCGGCTGTTTGGCCAAACGCTAAATCTGATGTCACTTGGTGGCCTCGCCGTCGCCATCGGCCTGGTGGTCGATGATGCCATTGTGATTGTTGAGGCTATCGTTCGCAGACTCGAAGAAGGGCTACCCGTACAAGACGCAGCCCAACGTGGCACCCAAGATTTGTTTGCGGCGGTGCTGGGGACCACCCTCACCACCGTTGTAGTTTTCGCACCGATGGCACTTTTGGCTGGCGTCGTCGGTAGTTTTTTTAGCGCACTCGCAGTCACGCTGTGCGCCGCCGTATTGTTATCCCTGGTAGTCGCCGTTACGTTTGTGCCACTGGTCGCAACCAAGTTGCTTCGCCCGCGCCGCACCGATCACGCCCAGGCCAGTCGAGTTAGCAGCATATACAGCACCCTATTGCAGCGGACCATGGCCGCCCCACTGCTGAGTGTTGCAGTGGTAGTACTGTTGGCCGTGCTTGGCTGGTTTGCGTTTGGGGCGACGACCAGCGGATTTTTGCCGGCCATGGATGAAGGCGCAATGGTGGTCGACTTTTTTGCACCGCAAGGCACCTCGCTCGAAGAAACCAACCATATCGCACGCCGCCTCGATCGCATCTTACAAACCACGCCCGGGGTTGCAACGTTCACGCGCCGCACGGGTGCCGAGATGGGGCCCGCCGCCGCTACCCAGCAAAATCGAGGCGACATCCTGGTAAGGTTAACAGCCCGTGATCAGCGCGCTTCCGTGTACCAAGTCATGGATGCGGTCCGTACCCGCGTCGCCACCGAGGTACCGGAACTCCGCGTTGAATTTGTCCAGGTACTACAAGACGTTCTCGACGATCTTGCCGGCAATCCAGCGCCAATCGAAGTGAAAATATTTGGACCAGACCCAGCACAACTACAACAGCTCGCAACCGAAGTGGGCACGCAACTCGCTACCATCGACGAGCTTGAAGACATCTTCAATGGCGTTGAAGGCAGTGTGCCCATCCTGCGTGCCGATATTAATCCGACCCGCGCCATGGCGCTGGGCCTCGCACCGGCCACGGTGCTGGCCGACCTTGCAATAAGCCTGCGCGGTGGCCAGGCTGGCAGCATCCGCAAGGGCGATCATCAACTTGCGATACGTGTCCGGATGCCGGACAATATTCGTTTTAATCCAGAAGCCATTGCGCAGTTACCCATGGCGTATGGTGGCACGGCGGTGCCACTGACGGCGATCGCTGACCTTTCTCGGCCAATCAGCCCTGCGGTTTTGACGCGCGAAAATCTCCGCCAAGTCGTGCTCGCTACGGCGGCGCTCCGCCACGGTGCAGATCTTGGCGCGGTCACCGAAACGGTGCGACGCAAAATAGCCAGCATCACCGTCCCTGCGGGGTATCAATTACTTGTTGGCGGGCAACAAGTTAGTGCCAAACAAACTCAGCGCGAGTTACTGGGAGTATTCGGCCTCGGCATAGGGTTGGTACTGGTAATTCTCTTGCTGCAATTGCGTTCATTACCGCTCGCGCTACTGGTGCTACTCACCGCGCCACTCGCGGTGGTTGGCGCCATAACAACGCTTTATCTTTTCGGCATTCCGCTCAATGCTTCCTCGATGATGGGCTGCGTATTGCTCTCCGGGTTAGTAGTCAAAAATGGCATTTTGCTACTCGAATACGCGCAACAACTCCATCATGAAAATCCCGCCATGGAATTCATGGCCGCGCTCATCGACGCTGGCGTACGCCGATTGCGCCCGATTTTGATGACCACCGCTGCCACCGTGGTTGGGTTACTACCGCTGGCCTTGGGATTAGGCCCGGGCGCTGAGTTACAGCGGCCCCTTGCGATTGCCACCATTGGCGGGCTGGTGCTATCCACGGCCGTTACACTTTTGATCATGCCAACCCTGGCCGCACGGATGATTCGTCCGCCACGACAGGCAGGCTAACAACCCATGGCACAGCTCGGCCTCTTCGGCAATCCCGAAATCGACGGCGCAGCGCGGGGTACTGTGCAGCCCGCTGAGGTGTCGTCCGAAATCCGGACAATCGCAAGTCAACTGCCAGCTAGCTGGCGCTTCGGCACGTCGTCCTGGTCATTTCCGGGCTGGCGCGGCACGGTGTGGACCGACAAGCGGGAGGGCCCGTACAGTGAGCAAGTGCTGGCCAAAAAGGGCTTGGCCGCGTACGCCGCGCATCCACTGCTACGCACGGTTGGGGTCGATCGCACGCACTATGCACCGGTGACTGCCGACGTGCTGGCTGACTACGCGCGTAGCGTGCCCGACGATTTTCGATTTTTAGTCAAAGCCCATGAAGCGTGTACGTTGGCGACGTTTCCACCCCATCCTCGGTACGGCGCGCTGCGGGGCCAGGCTTCGCCGCACTTTCTCGACCCGAGTTACGCCCGCGACCTGGTGGTAGCGCCATTCGTCGATGGGCTTGGCGGTAAAGGCGGTACGTTGCTGTTTCAATTTGCGGCGCAGCCGATGGCCCAACTCGGCGGCTCACCGCGAAAATTTGCCGAACAGTTGTATCGATTTTTACGAGATTTGCCGGTGCTGCAGACGCAGACCGACGCCGCGACCGATCCGGCCGGACCGCGCTACGCGGTGGAAGTGCGCAACGCTAAATTGCTCACCGCCGATTACGCCGCAGCCTTACGCAGCGCCGGTGCCGTGCATTGTTTTAACCTATTGCCAGGCATGCCCTCGCCGTCAGCGCAGCGCCGCATCGTCGGCGACCAACCCTTGCTGGTGGCGCGTTGGATGTTAGCGCCGAACCACACGTATGAAACGGCGCGCGCAGCCTACGGTGACTTCACGGCGGTGGTCGAACGCGACAGCACCGCGCGCCGCGAAATCGCTGAGCTGTTGCGCCATGCGCTGGCGCGCCACCGCGATGCCTTGGTCATCGTCAACAACAAAGCCGAGGGCTCGTCGCCGGGTTCCATTTTTGAGCTGGCCGCTGAGTTGCGCGATCAGTTGCACGACGAACCGCCATTCTAACGGCCGAGGAATGCGACGAATCGCCGGCCCACCACCAGCGAAGTGTGACTAACGCGGCGCGGCACGGTCGGCCCCGCTGTTCTCTAGGTGACAAAGCACGGCAAATTGCGGTATCTGGGTTGGATGAAATCATTTACCTTATGCGCTACCAGCCTGCTTGCAGTCGCCACCCTCGGCGCATGCGGCAGCGACGCCAAGAGTACTCCTGATGCCACCAAAACGATCGACGCCGCAATCGATGCGCCACCGATCACCATTGATTCGCCGCCTGCGGTTGCTTGCCCAGTGCCAGCAACGATCCCCGCCATGATCACAATCAGCGGCACAGGCCGCCAAGTCAACGGCTTTAGCATCGGCACCTCATCCGGCGTTTTGGTCGAAGCTTTCCGTGGCGCTGCGACCACCCCTGAAGCCACCACAACTACGGCGGCTGATGGCAAGTACTCGATCACGTTCACCACCAACGGTGTTGGCGTCAACGGTACCATCCGTGGCAAAAAAGCCAGCTTCCTCGATTCGTATCTGTATCCAGGCAACTTGATTTACGCCGATGTCGCCAGTGCGCCGGTGTTGATGCTCAAACAAAACGACATCGATTTGATCGCCCAGCTCTCAGGCGCTTCGCCGTTGGCCAAAGGCACCAACTTTGTTGGGGTCGCCGTAACCGACTGCGATGGTAAAAGCTTAGCCGGTGCGACGATCACCACCACGCCTGCGGTCAAGATTCGCTACAACGGCTCCAATGGATTGCCGACGGCTAGTGGCACGGCAACCGCCGCCGACGGCGTCGCATTCTTGTTTGAAGTACCAGCCGGTGACATTGCGATCACCGCGACGGTCAGCGGCTTGGCCTACCCAGCACGCACTGTGAAGGTCATCGCCAACACCACGGCTGCGACCATCGTCAGCCCGTAACTGGCACTACTGCGTGCTGCGCTCCGGCGAACCTCGGCAAAGTTTGTTGCAGCACTGTTGTGATACCGGCGAGTGTGTTAGCTCCAGTAGGTGAGCGAACTTGCCCCTGCTGCCGCAGCGCCGACCACGGTGTTTTTCACCAGTGGCCCGGCCGCTGGCCACACCGTGCTGGTCGGTGGCGTAACAGCGCTTGAGCGGCGCGTTCGCGAGTTTGCCAAACGCGGTTGCACTCGTGCCGTCGTCGCAACCGCACCGATATCGTTTCCACGACCGTTGCCGATACCGGTTGAATTCGTTGCAACCGATGCGGCAGCTCCAGCAGGAGCCTTGGCAGAGCGCGCCGATATCCTCGCAGGTATCGAAATCGTCGATGATGCGACTCGCCGTGCGGCCGAATGGAAACTGATTCGTGGCACCAACAAATCATTCGAAGGCCCGGTTGATGCACTTATCAACTGGCGCTTTTCGATGCGCATCACCCGGTTCTTGTCACATCGCTCACTCGCTGTAACGCCGAACCACGTCACCACCTGCGCGATCTTGTTGGGCCTATTCGCAGCCTATGTTGCAGCGTTTGGCAGCACCTGGATGGTGCGCCACGGCTACAGCGTTGGCCTCGCCAAGTACCTGCCGTTTGCCCTGGCCGGCGTCATGCTGGAAATCAATTCCATCTTGGATTCCGTCGACGGAGAATTGGCGCGGCTGCGCTTTCAATATTCCAAACTCGGCCAATGGATGGACAATCTTTCCGACGACATCGTCGACAATGTGTTCATCATTGCCACCGGCTACGGCTTGTCACGCTGGGGCAGCATGTGGTGGCTCTATGCTGGCTACATCGCTGCTGGCACCCGCGTGGTGGTCTCGCTCATCACCTACTTTGATGTTTATCGCCGCACTGGCACCGGCGACGTTTTTGCATTTCGCTGGTGGTTCGAATCCGACAAACAAACCGCCGACGACGTCTACGACCCAACCTCGCCCATCACCTGGATTCGCTCTTTCGGCCGCCGCGACACTTTCGTTTTCGTGTGGATGGTCGTCGGCGTAGCCGCGCTACCGCAATGGGTCATCGGCCACGGCATGATCATCGCTGCGGTACAGGTTGGCTTGTTGCTCGGTCATTTTACAATTGGGCGTAAGAGCAGAGCGTAGGCGGGACGCGCGCGCGGTAATAATTTAGAAGGACGCTCGCGCTCGGATCGAAAAAATGGCAAAGCATTCACCGGAGCAAGTAGCTGCTTGCATGCCGGATGACTACTACACTATGCTGATCGCGCAAACGCCGGTTGCGTGGCCGCTTTTTTTGCCTGAATCTGGATTCTTTCCCATTTTCTATCAAGAACCCAGCTGCATAACTAAGTTTGCTTGTGCGTTCGGACTTCCGATTGATCTCAATTGGGTCATTTTCATGGCGCCCAAAAGCACCGAGCCCACCTACCCTGGGCTAGACGCACACCTCGACGAAATGCACCGGTGGTCGTTCGGTAATCGCTCAACATCAAACTTGGTTGTAGTCCCTGTAGCGCCGAATGACGATGAGCGCTTAGCGAAATTTTTGGTCGCATCTCGCGAGCTGAACGAGAATGAGCGGATGCTCTACGAGGAGCGCCGCAAGATGGTGATTCAGATGAGGGAGAGCACCGGTATGCGACTCAAGACACTAACCAACGGCATAATCGTCTCTGATTAGTTTCAAACGAGCTTTGCGTCGGCCATTTCGGCGTGAAAAACGTGGACTGACTTTCGTAGGCACAGGTAGATCAACCGAGGCAATATGACCAAGCTGCGCGTAGAGGGTTTCACCATTTCAGTAGATGGTTTCGGCGCTGGCCCAGACCAAGACAGCAATAATCCGCTGGGCGTTGGCGGCACTTCGCTGCATGGTTGGCTATTTCCAACGCGCACCCTGCAGCAAAAACTTTTTGGCAACGATGGCGGGGAAACCGGTATCGATGATGATTATGCAGCTCGGGGTTTTCACAACTTCGGCGCATACATTTTGGGCCGAAATATGTTTGGACCGGTGCGTGGGCCATGGCCTGACGAAAGCTGGCGAGGTTGGTGGGGCGAAAACCCCGTCTATCACGCCCCGATATTTGTGCTCACCAACCACCCGCGCCCACCGCTGGTCATGGAAGGCGGCACGACATTTACCTTCGTGACCGAAGGCCCTATCGTCGCCCTTGAGCGCGCCCGGGCAGCCGC
>JAYWHS010000654.1:0-3108 GCA_043777635.1 Kofleriaceae bacterium
CATTGGATGCATGAATCGAAATTGATGACGCGCGATTTATGACTGACCAAGTCGAGCACGCTGGCCGGACAGGCTTGCACGCACATGCCGCAGCCGACGCATTTGCTGTCGTTGATGGAGTGGACCAAACGTTTGACGACCTCGGCTGGTTGCGCCCGTAGGGTTTCGACAATTGCAGCGTCGGTTTTGTTGCGACCGCGGCGCATGAACACGCCGATGCCCAAGGCCGGCAAGGCAGCGATGAGGCCCAGTACGCCAGCCCACGCGAGCGAACGCGGTGCCGACGGTGCTGCAATCGCAGTGACTCGCCCTGGGTCGGTGGGTGCTAAGCGCGCTAACACTTGGGATTTGTCGTGTTGATTGCCGTGGCAACGATCGCAGCCGGTGACCAGCGCTTGTTCGCCACCTTGATGACAACGGAAACACGCCATGCCGGGTTTGCCTTCGGTTAGGCCACCCTTGACATCGGTTGCACCGTGGCATGCGCTACACAAGATGCCGGTGATTTGACCGTTTACCGTCGCTGTCGAATGGGCGGCATGCAACGCTTCGAGTTCGAGATGTTTATCGGGTAGCGCTTTTGCTGCGATTTTTTGCGGCACGCTGGCTGATGGTGCAAAGTCGCGTTGGTGTTGCGCTGGGTGACAACTTGCGCATTTGCTGTTGGCGCTCAGTGTTTGACCAGCCCCGTCGACGTGTTCTTCGTGGCAATTGCCGCAATCGACGCGGTCGTGTGGTGCCGTTGCGACAAAGCCGGTGTGGCAACTTTGACAGCGCTCAGCTGGTGCCCGATTGCCTGCGGTGTGGCAGGCCGAGCACACCGTGAGCCCTTGGGCTTTGGTAGCTTCGACAAAGGCGCGGCTAGCGTGCGGCGCGGTCAGTGGGTGATTGATCAACGCTTCGCCACGTTTGGCAAACACGGTGCCCAAACATACCAGCAGCGCAGCGGCCGCCGATAAGCGAATAGCCCACGTCATCAAGCGGTTCGGCGTGAGATCGCTCGACGAGCGCCACACCGGCGCACCTTTGCGTAGATCCTTTTTCCGAGCTGCGATTTGCTGTTCGAGTTCGGCTGCGCCAACTCGCATCACGGTGCGGAAGGCAGCGTCATTGGGGCGCGGGGCGGCTTCGCCGGGTGCGCGATTTACCGAGGCAATAGCGGCTGCCATCTCGTGGGCTTGAAATGCCACGGTGAATTTTGCAGCTTGCTGGCGCGCTACGTCAACGGCGGCTTGTGCAAGCAGCTCGTCGGTTTGTTCGATGGTGCACACTTCACCGCGCGTGCTGATCCGGAACAACCGATCGGCCACGCGCAGCACGCCGCTCTCGGGCATGGCTGCGGTAACCACGCGTTTGTCGTCGAGGTACGTGCCATGGCTGGAGCTATCGGCAATGCTGAAGTGGCGGGCTTTGTCCCACGCAATGGTGCAGTGAATACGCGACGCCAACGCGGATTCGATCACGATCTCGCATTGTGGCGAACGTCCGATCGAAATTTTACCGCCGGTATGGACGCGGCCATCAATGACGATGCGCGGCTGCGGCACCGCCGGCATGTCCATCGCCGTGAACTTCATCGAAGTGCGGGCGGCTTCGACCACGCCGCCAAGTAGGCGCGCCTCCATAACGTGGCCACCCATCGCGATCAAATCACCGGGGCGCAGGGCGGTGCCTTTGGTGATCCGCGAACCGTTGAGAAGCGTGCCATTGCTTGAGCCAAGATCGGTGACTACAAATTCGTCGCCGTTGCGTGACACGGCACAATGCACCGATGAAACAAACGCATCGGACATGACCCACGTACAATCGGCGCGGGTGCCGAAAATAAGTTGGGCGTCGCCAAGGGGGATACGCTGATCCTTGGCCAGCCCAGCGATGAAGACCAACTCGCCAACGGCATTGGTGCTGCGGACATAATTGCTGGTTGGCTCGACGGTCTCGCTATCAGCGCCTTCGATTTCGATCGTAAAGCGCAGCTCGGTGCTGCCAAGTTTGATCTCATCGCCATGGGTCAAGATGCGCGCTTGCGAAGGTGCGCCGTTGACAATCATGTCGCCGAGCGGTTCGGCCCGAAAGCCCCACGGAGTTGCGCTGAGTACCAGGTGGCGTGCAAGCACGCCGGGCGCCGTTAGAATTAGATCACAATCACCACCGGCGCCGACCCGGGCTGCACCGGTCAGCGTCAGCGAGCGTCCGGCCGCCGGACCACTTACGACGATCAACTTAGCCGTTACCGTCTCGTAGACAAACTCGACTCCGCCCAAATTTACCCGGTCGCCGCTGGTCAGGAAGAACATCGGATTGCGGTCGCGAGTGCGTGCAAACGGCGCGCGATTGATGTCACCCGGGCCAGCGCCGGTGATTTCAAGAAATGATCCGCGTGGGCCGGTGGTGAGCACCGCGTGGCGTCGCGAAGCCTCGGGGTTGGAGAGAATAATGTCGTTGTGTTCGCGTTCGCGGCCCAACCGAATGGCAGGTGCCGCAGTTACGATCTGCGTGCCTGCAAGTGAGCCAGTTTCAAAGCGAAGTTGGAACGTCATGACAGGTGAACCTATGGAAGCAGTGTCAAGGCGGTAACGATGTGGGTAGCCAGCATAATGACCAGCGCCGAAGCGATGGCGACATGTACGATCAGCCAGGTTTTTAAATTGCGGTGGAGTTGCAGTTGCGCGGCAGTATCGAGCAATTTACTGCGGCTTTCGGCGACGCGTTCGATGGTGCCGCGGTCGGCGCTTGAAAGCGCTGCCGGGCCAGCCGGTGGCTCACCGTTTGCCCCAGCGGATTCACTGTTCACTTGTAAGCCAGCTTTAATCTGTGCCGCACGCTCGGCGGGGTCGTAGGTTTTGTGCATGCGGTCGCCTGGTTTACCCACCAACTTGTCAACTTGGCTTTGCCATTGCGCCCAGGTTTCCGGTGACACGGTGGCCCGCAATTCGGCGATCGATTGCTCAAGTGCTTGTTGTTCATCGAGCAAGTCTTCAACCAAACGCGCTTGGCCATGGCGTTCGAGCCGGGTCAGCATTTTGGGCACGGTGACATAAATGATTTGGCCCCAGACCCCGGTCGCAACTTCGAAGGCAAAGGCCAACAACAGTAACGTGGTGAAGA
>JAYWHS010000655.1:0-3107 GCA_043777635.1 Kofleriaceae bacterium
ATTCGTTTGTCGCCCAAAATCGCGATCTTGCGACAAGCCCAACACAAGGTTGATTTGGCATTAATGGCCGAAATCGGACTGCCGTCGGGACTGTCGAAAAACTATCGAGGCGATGACGGCTTGACCGTGCAACCAACGTTGTTGCTATCGCGCCGCGATGGAGGTTGGCGCTATGCCGCCAACCTCGGCTACTTCGCACGCAAATCATCGCGGGTAGTTGATCAAATCGTCGACGACGAAATCGGTTTGCGGCTTGGCGGCGGCTATCGTTTTGCGAGCAAGCCGCTGGAACTCGATCTGACGCTATCGTCCGCCGTTGCGGCTGCGAATCCGTTTAGCAAGTTCAACCAGAACCACCTTGAGGTGATCGGCGGCCCAAGCTACCAACTTGGTGGCAAATGGATCGCGTTTGCTGCTGGCGGTATTGGCTTGTTGCAGGGCTTTGGCACCCCCGATTTTCGGCTGCTAGCTGGGCTCCGCGTTGGCCGCTTGCAAGATCAACCTGAAGATGGCGACGCTGACAACGATGGTATTCGCGACTCGCGTGATCAATGCTTAACTCAAAAGGAAGACCTCGACGGCTTTAAGGATGCCGACGGTTGCCCAGATGACGATAACGATAGCGACGGCATCACAGATACGCAAGATAAATGCCGCAACGATGCCGAAGACCAAGATGGTTTCCTCGACGTTGATGGTTGCCCTGATCTCGACAACGACAACGACGGATTTCTTGATGTCGTTGATAAGTGCCCCGTGATTGCAGAAACCGTGAATGGGTTTCAAGATGATGACGGTTGTCCTGATATCGCCGATCGCGATGGTGATGGCATCAACAACCAGAATGATAGCTGCCCAGACGAAGCTGAAGACAAAGACAATTTCGAAGATGCCGACGGCTGCGTCGATCCCGACAATGACTCCGATGGCACCCTCGACACCAACGATAAATGTATCGAGGTCGTTGGCCCAGTCGAAAATTTTGGTTGCCCTGATACCGATCGCGACGGCGATAGTGTGATCGATCGTTTAGACAATTGCCCGGATGAAGCGGGGACGTTGAAAAACCAAGGTTGTAAAGATAAACAACTCGTGGTGATTCGCGATGGGCGGCTGGATATTCTCGACGTGGTGTACTTCAAATTCAACAAAGATGAAATTTTAACCAAGTCGAACAAGCTGCTGGATAACGTGGCCCGTGTGCTCAACGTGCACACTGAAATCGCCAAAGTTCAGGTCCAAGGGCACACCGACTCGAAAGGCAACGACGAGTACAATCTTGATCTATCGAGGCGTCGCGCCAAGCAAGTTATGCAGTACTTGATCAGTCATGGGGTTGATGCTGCACGGCTTGAGTCCGAGGGTTATGGCGAGACCCAACCTATTGCCGACAACAAGTCGGTTGCGGGTCGTGCCACCAACCGCCGCGTGGTGTTCCAAATCCTTGGTGCCCAAGGGCTGCAACAACAAAATACCGGGCCTACCAAAGAATCGATGGAGACCGTGCCCGGCGCGAAGTAAGCATTGCCTCGCGTGGGTGATGCACACCTACATGTCGCGCAGATGTCAGCCGACGAGAAAGTGTACTTGAAAATGGATCTGATGCGGCTATCAGGGCAAACTGTCCAGATGCTCGGCAACTTTCGTTTTGCTATTCTGATGCTCGGCGTTTCAGGCTTGGTCGCGACAGCTCAAGGGTGCGGCGGTGGCAGTAAAGATCCAGTGCTTGAGGAAAATCATCCGCGCATTTATTTGCCACGCAACAAAGCCCGGTTGGTAGCTGCGGTAACGGCCGCGCGTCCTGAAGCAACGCGCTTCATGAAGATGGTCGATGGCTGGATGGCTGGCAATGATGTGTATGAATTTCAAGCTTGGTATGCAGCACTAGCGACCCATCTCACCGGTGATGCCAAGTACTGCACCGCTGCGATCAAAAAAGTTGACGACAACGTAGTTGCCGAAGAAAAGCTGATCGCGGATGGTGGCCGGCCCGAACTGGCACGCGACAGTTATCTGTACGTCGGTGAAGTCGTCGGCGACATTATGTTGACCTATGATTGGTGTTTTGATCAGGTCGCTGCGAGTCAAAAGACGCGCTGGCTCAAGCTTGCCGATCAAGCCGTGTGGAACGTCTGGCACCATGAAACCGCAAACTGGGACGGCAAGGTATTTGACTGGTCGGGCTGGTCGATCGACAACCCATCGAACAATTACTACTATTCGTTCTTGCGCGCGACGATGTTTTTGGGTCTCGGTGCGCATGGCGAAATCGCATCTGGCGACGATTGGATTACGATGTTTCGCGATACCAAAATCGGTGGCGAACTGATTCCGCAGTTTGCCCGCGATCTCGTTGGTGGCGGTTCTCGCGAAGGCACCGGTTACGGTGTGTCAATGAAGGCGCTATTCGAACTCTATAACTTCTGGGAAGGTTCGACCGGCGAAGATATTTCGATCAAGACGGATCACGCGCGCGAATCGCTGCGCACGACGATTCATCAAATTGTGCCAACGTTAGACCGGCTAGCGCCGACGGGTGATCATGCGCGCGACTCAACCGCATCGCTGTATGACTATCACCGTCACTACTTGCTGGAGTTGATGGCAAGGTATCAATCGGATCCGGCTGCAGGGCCGACCAAGACCTTGCTCGCTGCATCGTCGGTGCCCGAGATGATCAGCCCGTTCAATTTTGTGCACGAGTTGCTCAATACTGCGCCAGATCTGGTGGCGACTCCGCTCGCGACGCTAGGCCGTTCGCACTACGCCTCGGGCATTGGCCAAATCTACACGCGCACCAGCTGGGCTAAAGATGCGACCTGGCTCAATTTCTCGGTCGGTGCGTATACCGAGTCGCATGCTCATCAAGACCAAGGCAATTTCCTAATCTACAAAGATGGCTGGTTGGCCTACGATCCGATTATTGATTCACACTCCGGGATTCCGCAGGACACCAAATATCACAACATCGTGCGGGTGGTAGCCGGTGGTGAAGATGTCAAACAGCAGTACGGTACGGTTTCGAAATTGCTAGCGCTGCATCGCGGCGACGGTTGGTTACACTCCGCCGCTGACCTAACGCCAGCGTACAAAGGCGCGGCCAGCAT
>JAYWHS010000656.1:0-3103 GCA_043777635.1 Kofleriaceae bacterium
GATCGTGACGCAAGGCGACACCGAGCCAGCGTCGGTCGAACAGCAGCGCTTGCTCGGCCAAACCGCACCATCGCTCTACGATTTGCGCAACCTGTTTCAAGTCAACGTCGAAGAAGGCCGGCACTTATGGGCCATGGTGTATTTGCTGCACACGTACTTTGGCCGCGACGGTCGCGAAGAAGCCGAAGAATTGCTCAACCGTCGCTCAGGCGACAGTGACAAACCGCGCATCTTGGGCGCCTTCAACGAACCAACTTCGCATTGGTTGTCGTTTTTTATGTTCGCGATGTTCACCGATCGCGACGGCAAGTTTCAGCTTGCAGCGTTGGCCGAGTCGGGCTTCGATCCATTGGCGCGGACCTGCCGCTTCATGCTCACCGAAGAAGCCCATCACTTGTTCGTCGGCGAAAGCGGCGTGCAACGGATCGTCAAGCGCAGCTGCGAATTGATGAAAGCGGATCGCAACGGCGACGCCCGCAACCAAGGCGGCATCGATCTGCCGACGCTGCAAAAATACATCAACTTCTGGTTCTCGGTTTGTCTCGATTTGTTCGGCGGCGAAGTGTCGTCGAACGCAGCGACCGCGTTTGCCGCTGGCCTCAAAGGCCGCTTCAAAGAAGACAAATACGCCGAACACAAATTGGTCGAGTCGCACTTCACGATGGAAATCCTCGAAGCTGGCAAAGTTGTGACCAAAGACGTCGCCATGCGCAATTCACTCAATGAAGTGCTGCGCACCGAATACATTAAAGACTGCGCGCGCGGCGTCGAGCGCTGGAACAAAACCATCCGCGAAGAAGGCATCGACTTTGAACTCAAGTTGCCTTCGAACAAGTTCCATCGTCAAATCGGCATTTGGGCCACTGTGGCGTTTTCGCCGAGCGGCGAGATGCTGACCGCTGAGCAATGGGATGCGCAATCGCCCAACTGGTTGCCGAGCACCGACGACGAAATCTACATCAAGAGCCTGATGCATCCGGTCTACGAGCCGGGCAAGATGGCCAATTGGATTGCGCCACCGGCCAAGGGCATCAACAACTTGCCAGGCGAATTTGAATACGTGAAGAAGTAGTCACTAGAAAGGGACTTTCCCGTCCCTTCTGCCGCCGACAAGTCGCCGGCATTCAACCCACCACGCGTTACTCACGCGGTCGAGTACACAAGGGACTTGCCCGTACTTTCCCATCCCTTCTGCCGCCGACAAGTCGCCGGCATTCAACCCACCACGCGTTACTCGCGCGGTTCATTCGACAAGGGACTTTCCCGCTTTCCCGTCCCTTCTGCCGACGACAAGTCACCGGCATTCATCTCACCACGGGTTGCTCGCGTGAACGACTACTTAAGGGACTTTCCCGCTTTCCGGCCCTTCTGCCGACGACAAGTCGCCAGCACTCATACCGCCGAGCGTTACTTGCGCATTCGCCAACGCGTTACGGCGTTGCCGGCTCAGTGTCCGGCACTAGTTGCTCGGTGCCGATACTCTCGCGGGCGATTTTGGCGCATTTGCCGATGAGCCCGTTGTCGATGACGCTCGGCCCGCCCTTGATATCAAGCAAGCATTTGGTATCGGTGTCGAAAACACGAAATGCTTTTACATCGTCAGCGCCGGTTGCAACGATCTGTACGCAGGCGTAGCCGCCGGTGGTTTCATCATCTTGGTTTTTGAGCTCGGTGCAGCGCTTGCGCAACCGCTCTTCGCTTTCCAACGTCCAACAATAAGCTGCGACGCGACAAACCTCGTCGCCAGGCAACACGCCCAGGCGCGGGTTCTTTTTGAGCAACGCCGCTTGCTCCGCCGGAGTTGGCGCAACGCCGCCCCGCAACAGCGAACAGGTTGCGGTTGCTTCGGAATTTCCGGCAGAAACATCGACAACTTGCAGGGGCATTTTTTCTTCGAGTGCAGCGGTGAACTTACTGGCATCAATCAATTTGTCACACGACACCCGGGCATGGTTTTTCACGGGTGGATCAATCTGCTCGGCCACCACGATGTTTGCTTCTTTGCGTTTAGCTTCGAGTGCGGCCTCGCGCATGGCGGCTTCGCGTGCCTCTTTTGCGCGGTCTTTACAGGCCGTGAAGGACAAGGCCGCCAAAGCGACAGCTGCGTACATCGTTGCTGATTTCATGACGACACCGTACCAAAAGGTGGCGCCTTGCGTCGATGGTACATATCATCGAACTATGCTTCGCGTTGTGTTCATGAGCCTTTGCCTGGTACTCGCGGTGCCAGCCAGCCGGGCCGCAAGCCCAACGCTCGCAGGTACCGGAACCGCACCGCCCACACCTGACGCTGCGCAATTCGGCGACTTGCCCGAAACCTTCGCCGACGTCCGCAAAGATGGCGCCGATGTGTTCGAGTCAGTTGCCGACATCCGTGCGGGCACGCCAACCGGCCACGTCGGCGACAAAACCTTTGTGGCGATTAAGCCCAAAGCTAAAACGCTCACTGTCGATGGCATCAAATACTTCAAGACCGACCAAGGGTGGATCGCTCGAACTGACCTAAGCTGGTATTCGCCGTCGACGTTCCATGGCGAACGCATCACCGATCTATCACTGCCGGCCTGGGCTTATCCGCATCGCATTGGGGTTGCACTCACAGTGCGCAGCGAGCCAAATCGCAAAGCAAGTATCCTAGGCAAGCTCATAGCGCGGGAGGTCATCACGATTGTCGAACTGCGTGACGGCTTTGCACGTTTGCAAAACGCCATGGGTGTTGCGCAATGGCTCGACGCGCGTGACATTAAACAAGCCGTCGCGGTACCGCGACCAAGCGGTGTCAGTACCGATGACCGCTGGCTGGACATTGATTTGGACAAACAAATTTTAGTGTTGTACCGGGGCGACGCGCCGGTGTTTGCAACCCTGATTTCCACCGGCAAAAAGAAATGGGAAACACCGATCGGTGTGTATCGGATCGTCGACAAACGCGAACGTGCACGCATGCAAGCCGACGGTGCAACCGAACAGTGGAACGTGGCCGCCGTGCCCTGGACCATGACATTTCGCAAAAACTTTGCGCTACACGGCACCTACTGGCATGACGGCTTCGGCCGGGCCCGTAGTCATGGCTGTGTCAATCTCGCGCCAGCCGATGCCCATC
>JAYWHS010000657.1:0-3100 GCA_043777635.1 Kofleriaceae bacterium
GTATGAAGCGCAGTGGAGTGTCGGTGCCCGTGGCCACTTCGAATGGAGCACGCTCGGCAAACTCTATGAAGAAACCGGCGGGCAAGACAAAGCCATTGCGGCCTTCAAGCAAGCCGCAGCCAAAGCGCCGTGGGAAATTGATACCCAGCGGCGACTCATCGCATTGTTGGAAAACTCTGGGCGCGATGATGAAGCCTTGGCGCAATTTGAAGCGGTCGTACGCGCGGCCCCTGGTGAAGCACGGTTTTCGCTCGACTTAGCGGAGCGCTATTGGCGGCGCGGCAAACAAGCGCAGGCGCTCGGATCACTCAAAAAAATCGAAAGCCGATTTGGCGGCGATGCAGGCGTATTGTCGGCGGTCGCCGATATGTATCAACGCTGGGGCCAAGAAGCGGCAGCGATTGCCATCTTCGAAAAGTTAGCCAAGCTCGAACCCGATGACCCCAACCATTTGGTTTCGCTCGGCGAACAGTACAACGCCAAAGGCGAAAAAAATCGCGCGCTGGAAACCTGGCGCAAGATTGGTGAAGCCAAAACTGCCAAAGCGTACGCGCGTCTCGGCGAAGTCATGGCCGAGCATGCGCGACCCGACGAAGCCTTGGAAAACCTCGCCAAAGCGCTCAAGCTAGAACCCCAAAACCCGGAAATCTATAAAGCCCGCGCTGTGGTGCAAGAAGGCGAAAAACGATTTGCCGACGCTGCTGCCGACTGGGAAAAAGTTCTGGCGTTGCTAAATACCAAGGCCGCCACTGCGACCGCAACCGGGACACCGCGTAGCCTGGGCGGCGGCGCGCGCCGTGAAGCCCGCAAGCGCTTGGTTCAAGTTGTCGTTCGGTGGGGAGTGCAAAAAACTGATCTGTATCGTGGACGCTGGCTCGCGGCGTTCACTAAAAAACCGGCCGACCTCGACGCTGGGTACTGCCTCGCCGAACTATTTACCAAAGCGCCCTTTGGCGGTGAACCACTCAACACACTGCAAAAATTGGTCGCGCTAGTGCCCGATGACCAAGAGCTGCTGCTCGATCTGGTCAAAGCGTATCGACAAAATCGTCGTTTCGATGACGCGGTGGCACTGCTGTTGCGCTTGACTGAAATCGCACCGAGCCGCGAACGCGAAGCATTCACCCAAATCGCAGAAATCAAAAGTGAAGCACGGCTCGACCAAGAAGCGATTGAATGGTCGCAAAAAGCCCTGGCCAAAAGCCCCAACGATCCAGTCGCCTACGAGCGCATGGGGCAACGCTACGTGGAAATGCAAAAGTTACCCGAGGCTATCGCAGCGTACGAAAAAGCCACGGCACTAGATCCCAAAAATACCAAAACCCAATTTGCGTTGGCCGATTTGTACATTCGCAACAACGCTGCGCTCAAAGCGACCGCGCTGTATCGCAGCGTGTTGCGCAACTCGACCGACGACGAAATTGTTCGCCGCGCTGGCCGCTTTGCGATCGACCTCGAAGTAATGACCACAACGCTCGGCGAATTGGAGCGGGTGATATCACCCCTCACCTTTGTGATGTCGCACAAGCCGGTGTATCGCCAAGTGCTAGTCGATTTACTGGTTAGATACGTGCCGATTCTGGTTGAACGTGAACGCAACGGCGAGCCGGCACTTGCCAATGCCGCCACCCTCGAACTTACCCGGCTCGGCAGCTCTGGCCTGCGTCCACTACTCGAAGCTTTGCGCGATGAAAAAGATCCAGTTGATCAGCGCCGTGCCGTTGAAGTGATTGGCTTTTTACGAAACCCGGATGCAGCACAGCCACTGCTGCGGGTCGCCAACGCGCCGTATTCACCAGATCCAACGGTGCGCACTACCGCGGCGGCCCAAGTTGTCGAACGTGAACTTCGTGTTGCCGCAGTGATTGCAGCGGGGCGTTTGGCTGATACCAAAGCGATCGCAGACTTAGTAACACTGGCTGAAAATGAGCGGCCTGAAATGCGGCAAGCTGCACTGTTTGCCTTGGCCCGTGCGCGCAACCCACGCGCGGTCGCAACGTTTGCCAAACATCTCGACGATCAAGATAGCGATGCACAAGCTTTGGCTTGCCTCGGACTCGCCGATGCAAACGATGGGAAAGTCATCGCGGCCGTCGCGGCCGTCGCCAAAGACCGCAACCGCGCCGATATCGTGCGTGGCGCTTGCGCATGGGCGTTGACCACCTCGCGGGGACCTGGCAACCAAGCTGTGCTGGCCGACCTTGTGGCCTCGGGCGGCCCACACGCCCAACGGCTCGCCGCATGGGGACTGGCAGTGTTGGGTTCGCAACGCAGCGTGCCAATCCTGCTGCAAGCTTATTTCGTGCGTGGTGGCGACACGGAGCTTGCCGCTGGTGACTTGGTTACGTCACTAGCGCAACTTGCTGGGCCCACGCCAAGCGTTACCAACCACGTTATTGGCACATCGTGGCAACTCAATCGCGTCGATGTCGCCACGATTGTGGCGCAGTTGCCCAATGAATCAACGGCGCGCACGTTGACGGCTGATTGGCTCAACAGCAACACCGACCACATCGCTACGGCGATTGTGCATGCGCTCGGCCAACATCGCGATATTGCGTTGGGGGCGTTGGCCGACCTCGATGGTGCGCCGCGTGGGCTTATGCTCGGCGCACTGTTGTCAGCCAACGAGCTTGGTGCTCGGCAAGCGGCTGCCGCACTCACAAAAATCGCGCGCGCCATCGAACCTGCGATCCGCGTCGCTGCGACACATTTGGACAGCAAGGTTCGAATGCGGGCGGTTTCGCTGCTTGGCAAAATCGGCACTGGAAACCAATCCGCCGCCGTGGTGCTGCGTGGGTTTGATGACCCTGCCGAATCGGTCGTGCTCGCAGCGATTGCAGCAAGCAGTCATTGGCTCGACCGTGAAGCTGCACCGGATTTGCAAACCCGTTTGCACACGCTAACCAAGACCAAGGCTTGGCAATTGCGCGCCGCTGCCGTAGCTGCGGCGACCGCCTGTGGCGCCCTAAGCGACAATGAGATCGCAACATTAGCTAAAGACAGCTCGGCTTTTGTCCGCGAGGCGGTGGTCCGTGGGGCGCCGCTCACCAAGCCAGCAAGTTGGCCGCTGTTGCAACAATTAGCGGTAGATACCGAG
>JAYWHS010000658.1:0-3100 GCA_043777635.1 Kofleriaceae bacterium
TTGGGCCGCATCGTGCTCGTCGGTGGCCCAACCGTGATGCCGTTTTTGCGCAATCGCGTTGCAGCGCAACTCGAAGTACCGTTCGCGGAAGGTCACGACCCGATGACCTTGGTCGCGCAAGGCGCTGCAATCTTCGCTGCAACGGCGGGCCTCGATGGTCGGGCTCGGAGCCTGGCTGCGCCGGTCGGCCGCCAAGTGTGGCTGCAATATCCTGCGGTATCGGCTGATCTTACGCCGCATGTCGTGGGCCGTTTCCTCGGCGACAATCCGCCGGCCACGGTCAAACTGTTACGGGCCGATGGCGGCTGGCAAAGCCCAGAGGCATCCATTGCCAGCGACGGCAGTTTTATTGCCAGCACCAATCTAGTGCCGCGCCGAGCATCGACGTTTGAGCTTGAAGCGCGCGATCGCAATGGTACGGCCCTGCAAGTGTCGCCCTCGGCATTCACGATTGTGCAAGGCTTAACCATTGGCGACCCACCGCTGTCGCGCACGCTTGGCGTCGCCCTGGCCAATGGCCATGTGCATGTCTATTTGGAGCGCGGTTCGCCGTTGCCAGCGCGCCGCACCTTTACCCATCACACGGTGGAGACCGTTGCCAAGGGTAGCGCAGAGAGTTTGTTGCGCATCCCGATTGTGCAAGGCGAAATGGCGCAAGCCCACCTGTGCCGCTTGGTTGGCACCCTCGATATTTCCGGTGAACGCCTGCGCGAAACGGTAGTCACCGGCACCCCGATCGAAATCACGATTGAACTCGATCGCGGCGGCGCCATGTCAGCGCGCGCAATGATCCCAGGGCTCGATCAGGTCTTCGAACATGTGGCGCATCTGTTAGTGCCCGATGCGAGTCCTGCCGCGCTCGACGCAGCGATCGCTGGGATTCGCAAACAACTGGCCGAAGCCCGCACAAACGCGTTTCGCCACGGCATGAGCAAAGCGATTGAAACCTTGGCCAACGTGGAACGGCAACTCAGTGAAGCCGAACGCGACATCGACGCATCGCATGGTGGTGACCTTGATGCCGGGCAGCGCGCACGGCGCACGTTGATTGAAATCGACGGAGTGCTTGCCGATGTTGACCTGTTGCGCAAGTGGCCTGAACTGGAGAGCCAAGCTCGCTTGGTGGCCATCAGTGCGTCGGGAATTTTAGGCACCTATGGCAACGACAGCGAACGATTACTGCTGCAAGACGTGCTCACAGCGATGGAAAAAGCTCGCAAAGACAAAGACGCCGCAGAACTCGAACGACAAATCCGCTTGGTACAACGGTTACAATCCGGGGCATACAACCGTTCACCCGAAGCGTGGGAAAGTTATTTTGCCGATGCGGCGTCGGACATGTCACGGTCACGCGATGTGCCGGCAGCGCAACGACTGGTCAACGAAGGCAAAGCCGCACTAGCTGCAAACAACACCGAAGAATTGCGGCGCGTGGTGCGTGCATTGTGGAATCTGATGCCCGACGACCCGCAAGCACGGGCCCGCGGCTTTGATTCGGGCGTACGATGATTTTGCGTTCCGCAACGACAATTCGCAACGCTGGTTCGCGATGGCGTACTACAATGGAGTCCAGATGAAGGTGTTACTGGAGAATCCGTTCTTCGTCTTAGACGTCCCGTGTGATGCGCCACGCGCCACCATCGAACGTGAAGCGCAAAAACTGCTCGGCATGTTGGAGCTCGGCTTTGTTGCCGCATCAACGTATGCCACACCGTTAGGCTCACAAAACCGCACCGCCGAATTGGTGCGCGATGCCGTCGCGACGTTACGCGATCCCAAAGCGCGCGTGGTCGCAGAGTTCTGGGCCGCCAACGCGCAGGTTTTGCCAGCGGCCAGCAGCGATGCTGATTCGACAGCGACTACCAACCACGCCGAGAACTCAGCCGCCGCGACCAGCGCTGCGCGCCCTCCCCGATCACCATCGCTGCTACAGCAATGCGGCTGGGCTGCGCGAGGTAACAAATGATTGGCATCATCGGCCGAGCCTTGGTGTTTGCCCACTGGGCCCACGTTGCAGCGATCAACGCGCGCCGCCAGCATCGCAACTGGCGAGCGCTTGGCTACGGCGCGCTCGCCGGTGTGTTAGCCGGCCTGCGGCTCACGGGTGTGGTGCTAATTATCGCCGCATTGTGGAACACCGAGGCGTGGTGGACCGGCCTGGCCTTTGGTGGCCTCATGGCGTTACGCACCTTGGCCCCAATGTTGGTGCGCCGAGTGACGGTGCCGCTGGGGCAGATTCGCGCAACGTATATGCTCACGCGGATTCAAAAATTTGGGGCCAACGACGCTGAGGGTTATGCCTTGGTGGCAAGCGCTTGGGCGGCGCAACACGCCAGCTTGTTAGGCTCGGGTGGTACTGCACGCGATTGGCTAGCCCAGCGCTGCGAGGCCCGTGGCAAACTTGGCGACTGTGAAATTGCCACTCACGGATTGTTGGCTGCAAGCCTGGGCGGTGCCAGCAGCCGTACCCGAGCGTGGCATATGCTCACCAGCATCGAACTTTCGGTGGAGTATCACCCGGCCATTCGCGAACTGGTCGGCGAATATCTCGCGGTCGCGGCCGCCGAGCGTGAAGACTGGTTAGCGCTGGTCGATTTTGATGCGGCCGCCTGGCCAGCGTCGCCGTTGCGGTTCTTGCTCGAAGGCGTTGCAGCACGTTGCCGTTGGCAACAGCACTTGGATTCTGCCGCTCCGCCAGCACCGCGCGAGCTTTGGGCCCGCTGGATTATGGCACCTTATCGGCGCGCAACCTGGCCGTTGTTGCAACGCGCGTTAGCTGCACGCACCGTGGTTGATGCCTCCGCCAATAATGGCGTTGCGCCAAGCGTTGCCACGGTGGCGGCGTCCGAGTCGGCGCCACCAGTCCGAACGACGATCGAACAAGCGGTCGCTGCCTTGAGCACAATCTCGATCGTGCGGACGTCGGCAGAGTTGGCCAACATCGCCAACCTTTGTCATGCAGCGCTGGTCGCACCCGAAACCACAACGTGGCTGAGCCAACGAATTGCTGCCACAAGTGCAACTACAACGGCGGCAATTTTGTTGGACACCATAATCACAACCATGGCCGACGCCATCGCGGTGTGTGCCAAGACCCATG
>JAYWHS010000659.1:0-3099 GCA_043777635.1 Kofleriaceae bacterium
CGCTGGCCGTGCGCGATCGGGCAGGCCACCCCAATTTCTGCAGTTCGCAAATCGTGCGTCTATCTCAAAAGCTGGCGAATCGTCGACGGTAAAGTCCGCAAGTCCGCAAGTCCGCAAGTCCGCAAGTCCGCCAGTCCGCCAGTCCGAAAGTCCGAAAGTCCGCCAGTCCGAAAGTCCGCCATTCCGAAAGTCCGCCAGTCCGCCAGTCCGCCAGTCCGCCAGTCCGCCAGTCCGCCAGTCCGCCAGTCCGTAACTCTGCCAGTCCGCCAGTCCGTAACTCCGCCAGTCCGTCAGTCCGCAAGTCCGACTACCGAACAATGTTCGAAGAAGCGAATCTCCGTGCGGAGCAGCATTGAAAATCACGCATACGTAGTGGCATCGAAATTAAGAGGCACGCCGCTGCCAAGGCGGCGTTAGAACCGGACCGCAGTTGGCTCCTGCCAATGAGGACTGGAAGCGCAGCGCCAACGCAGCCCGACGCGGTGGATCGTTCGAGTCTAGTATCGGTAGCCGACGCGGAAAAACAGCGACGTAGAAACCAGTGTCGGATCTGCGGCCAGCATGGCGGCCTGGCCCGACTGCAAGCCGAGATAGGCGTTGCCCATCACAAACCATTGTTTCTTGAGCCGGTAGTACAACGACCCACCCGCTTGTTTCACCGAAACACTCGATGAACCGTAACAGTTCAAAATATCGCCACCGCAGGTCGTACCAGCATTGTCGTCGCGCGCGGAGGTGAAGCCAGCTTCGAGCTCAACCAGGCCACGGCCTTGTTTAAATTCCCGTGCTACGGTCAGTCGCGCGGCTAGCGATGTGCTGCGTTGGAACGCCACCGTGCCAACGCCAAAAAAACGTGAGACGTCAACGCCCAAACGCAGCCCTTTGATCGACCGACGGTCCACGGCGCTGGCGTAAAGCTCGAGGCCACTTTCCGCAGGCAACTTGGCAACTACGGTGTTGTTACCGTCGGTAAGATTGATCCCCGAACGAAACCGATACCCGGCCTGTATCGAGAATTCAAAGCGCTGATTGCGCCCCAGCCCGGCGGATAACCCGGCGCGCACTTGGTTGGTGGCAACTCGCCGTACTGCAATCTCGTTAAGACTTCCTGTCTGCGGATCTGACAACAAACTGCTGGCCTGAATCGCCAGGGTGTCGTTATCGGCACGATGTACGGCACCTGTGAGGCGCATGCGAGGCGAGGCCTTGTAGTTGCCACCAGCCGACAAATTGGTGATGGAGAACTTCTTAAACAGATCAACCAATGCAAAATGATAAAGATCGATCTTGCCGTTTCGCCAGTAGCCGTTCGAGGTCAACGAAACCAGCGGCGACGCGCCTTTAAGCGGAATCGTAAGCACCGTCCCAACGGCACCGTAGGAACGCAGCGTGCGATATGCGCCTCCAAAGCCAGCCGCAATGGGTGGCAGTCGGCCCAGCGGCGCGCGTTCGGCACTAAATTGGCTTGGATAATCGGTGCCTATCGAGCGTGAACCGCGCAACGGCGAAGCACCGGCATAGCCCAACAACGTAAGCTTACGGCTATAGGCGTAGTCGAAGCGAATGCCATCGACGCGGACCGCCGCGAGATCTGTTATGAATTGCCGGCCTATAAAAACATCAGTCCGCTCGCCGGACCGAACCAGCCAAGCTTCGCGCAAATCAAGTTCATTGCGACCGCGCGCGCCAGATTGCACATTGGCACGCGGCTCGGGCGTAGCCGGAGACGGCGTGACAGCACCGCCGCCTTGCACCAAACGCCCACGCGCGTCCAAACGAAAATCCCAGCGTCCACCTTTGATGTGGCGTGCGTCGAGCTGGGCCCGCAAGTCAGTGAACATCCGCGCAAACTGACTATTCACGTTAACCGGCACCAGCGTGTCATTGACCAATGCGCCGCCACTTTCGCGGTACATAAAAGACGACGACGTGAAATTGCCTTGAAACAAGGTTTTCTCGTCGGTTTCTGCAGTGTCACGCTTATCGATAAAAAAACGATCTTTAGCTACTGGCGCGGTCGATGCATTGCGCTTGGCTTTAGCGGCTTCAACCTCGTCTTGAGGTTTACTGCCTTCACCCTCCGGTTCTTCACCTTCGGCTTGCTCCTCATCAGATTCCGCACGCACGCTTGCGCCGTGCGTCAACGCAAACCCGGCAACTACCGCAGCGGCGATAGAACGCAACCTCATCGGCACACCGACTCTCGACCAAAGCTACCTGCCGCCATTTTCCACGACGACATCGTATGACAACCAGTGCAGCTCTGACCGTTGTGTGCAGGACTCAGGTTTACATTGCGCAGCGCATCATCGCGATGGCAACTAACACAGGTAGCCGCGACGGCCGTGTAATTGCCGGTTTTGTGACAATCAGCGCATGGCAACGTGCGGTGTAAACCGACCATGTTACAGCCTACCCTGGTGTGGTCGAAGCGTGCCGGCGCAAACGACCACTGAGTGTGGCACTCGCCACAACGCGGCGACAATGAATTGTTGTGAATGTCGTCTTGGCGATGACAGTTGATGCACATGTTGCCAGCGCCTTGGAGCGGTCGATTATCACGATGGCAGCGCTCACAGGCAATATTATTGTGGGCACCCGAGAGCGAGAAATCGCCTACGTCATGCAGCGGCTTGATGTCAGTAAAGGTTTTGGTGTTGTGGCACTGCTCGCACTCTGCGCCGTATTGGCCTTTGTGAATATTCGGCTCCGGATGACAACCAGCACAATTTGAGGGGCGCGGCTTGAAGGTTTGTGATGGATGGCAATCGCTGCAGCGAACGTTGAGGTGTTTACCGTCGAGGCTAAACTTCGACATCGTATTGTGGTTGAATTTATTGTCGCCGGTTTCCAGGTGGCAACGCTCGCACTTGTCGCCGAGGCGGCCTTTGTGCACATCGTCATCAGCGTGGCAGCCTTGGGCTGAACAATTTTTAGGCGTCCCTGTAAACTCCCGAGTTGGATGACAATCTTCGCACTTGTTCTTTTTGTGTTCGCCTTTGAGCGGCCACTTGGTGTCTTCGTCGTGGGTGAACGCCAAGCCTGCCCACGTGCCTGACACATGGCAACGTGAACATTCTTCGCCCAACGAGCCTTTGT
>JAYWHS010000660.1:0-3099 GCA_043777635.1 Kofleriaceae bacterium
TTTTGACGACCTCACAAAGGAACGCTAGGCGATGTCTACTGCGACGATTTCATCAGACCGCCCCCGATTTCGCCAAGATCTCGTCGCTGAAGCGATTGAAGACAACGGCGCTCGCTACATTGACGTCATCGATCCGGACACCGGCGGCGAGTTTCGCTTCTTTGAAGCTGAATACGCTGTTGCATGTGCGATGGATGGCGAACGCGACATCGCCGGCCTCGTGCAATGGGCCGAAGAAGAGCTGGGCATCAAGCCGTTGGCATCTGAGCTTAAAAGCGTGATCGCGACGTTAGGCGATCTTGGCTACCTCGATGCCGGTGCGCTCGATGCGCCAGCCCCAGTGGCAATGGCAATTGCGCCGACAGTAGTAGCTGCGCCAACGATCATCGAAGCTTTACCGCCACCGGTTGCAGCGATGACTGCGGCCATCGACGACGACTTAGCCCCAGGCATTGTGGTTGCGCCAGCTGTCAGCATTGCGGCTGTCAGCGATTTCGAATTAGGCCAGCCCGGCGCAACACGTACCGTCGACGAACCGGTGGTGGAAGCCAGTAATTTCGAGCTTGGTGCCTCGGGAGGCGCGACCAAACGCACGCCGCCAATGCCCAAGACCCAGAACATGGATTTTGGTCCAGCTGGCGCAGCCGACGAGCCATCCATCGACTTGAGCGAACACCTGGCGATCAAACCAGCGGATGTCAAAGAAGCAGTGCGGGCATCGCAGATCATGCAAGCGGTTGCAGATCCGACTGAAATTGTGATGGAAGCAGCGGCGCTGGTTGAAGCCAAGGTCGAAGCCAAGGTCGAGCCAAAAGTCGAAGCTAAGGTCGAGCCAAAAGTTGAAGCCAAGGTCGAAGCCAAGGTCGAAGCCAAGGTCGAGCCAAAAGTTGAAGCCAAGGTCGAGCCGAAAGTTGAAGCCAAGGTCGAGCCGAAAGTTGAAGCCAAAGCCGACACCAAAGTCGACAAAGTCGACACCAAAGTCGACACCAAAGTCGACAAAAAGGCCGACACCAAAGTCGACAAGGCAGAGCCAGCCACCGCAAAAGGCAAGACCGCTCCAACGCGCACAGGTCGCACTACCAAGACCGACAAACCAAGTGTTGGCAAATCTGCCGCTGTCGCGGAACCAGTGCCAACACCTGTTGCAGCCGCCAAAAAAGGCACCAACAAAGGCCTGTTGGCCGTGCTCGTACTCGCCATCCTCGGTGGCGGTGGCTTCCTCGCCTACAAGTATCTTTACAAGAAAAAACCGTCTGCCGCAGTTGGGGCCGTCAAGCCGTCACCACTACCGGAGCCACCAGTAACGGCACCTGCTCCGCCGCCACCATCGGCAAAATTGGCAGCTGAGCCGATGCCGGCGATCGGCCTCAAGCCAATGGTTGCGGGAGTTGTTGAGATCACCACCGTCGAAGGCACCGAAGTCAAAGCTGGCGAAGTTGTAGTTCGGCTCAATGGCTTCCAACCACTAGCACCAGTGCTTGTTGCCCTCGAAAAAGAAGTAAAAGAAACTGTCCCAGCTGAAATTGCAGCAATGGAAGTGACGCGCGATGCCGCCACCGCTGCCAACAACCCTACCTTGGTCACTCAGACCCAAGCGAAAATCGATCAGCGCAAAGCCCGCTTGACTCAAAAAGAAGGTCAGCTCAAAGCGAAACAAGATGAGCTCGCCAAGTACTTAGTGATCTCGCCAGTCGGCGGGAAAGTGACCAAAGCTGCCGTCAAAGGCACCAAAGTCAGCAATGCCGACGACGTCGCAAGCGTAGAAGCCGTGGGGCTCACTGCCAGCTTTGACGTCCCCAAGGGTGCCAATTTTGTCGCTGGAGCGACGGCGGCCTTCACAATTAAAGGTGCCGAAAAAGGCCAAGACAAAATCGATTGCGCCGTGGTTAGCTTTGACGCGGCCACCAGTAAATTGAAAGTTTCCTGCCCGGGCAGCGATAAGGTTGTCGCTGGTACTGAGCTTTCGATGTAATCAGTGTGGACGATTTGGTACTTCTCGAGCAGCCTACGGGCTGCTTTTTTATTTCTTGGCTTTAGCTTTGTTAGCGGCTTTTTCAGCGACGGCAGTCACCACAAAGTTGGCGCCGGCCATGCCAAAGCCCATCATGTTGCGATCGATGCTGCCGGTTACTTCAGCCGACATGCCATCGCGAAGCCCCGCGACCACACCCGACAACTGGTAACGCTCACCTTTGGCTGTGTGCAAAATCCACTGGCCGCCTTCGACCTTGCTGTGCTCAATTTTGCCGGCAATTTTCATGGTGTAACCGTGGCATTCAAACCCGTCGACGACAAGTATTTTTGCCGTCGCTGTGACCTTGGTTTAGCTGCAACCGGAGCTGGCCAGTGTGTCTCCGTGACCCCATCAAGTTAGCGCCAACACCTTGTTAGTACCCGGTATTTTACGCCGTGAAGTTCTGCCAGTGCGCCTGAGTTCGCTACGCCGCAGCAGGTGACATGAACTATCGTACATTGCCCCGACAATCCGTTGGCACCATCGTTGCTGTAGGCAACCAGATGAACCTTCAGTTGAATCGATCCACAGTGTCGTTGCTGACGCTAACCACTGCACTGTCACTCACGGGCTGCATGAAGATGCTCGGCATTCACGAGCCGGTGCCATATGCCGAACAAGTGGCGGGGCCAGAGAAATGTTTTCGGTCGTATCTATTTCCGGCCAATGGCGCGCATCCCGGCGCACATCCAGCGGTGGCGCGCTGGTACGCCAGCTTGACGCCTGCAATTGTGCAGGGCTTAGCCAAAGACGCGACCAGCGCCGAATTCAGCGACCGAGTCATGGCACACGCGCAAGCCGCCGGTGTGCATGAGGGTAATTTTTTGAGTGGCACGCATCCAGACCCAGTCTCGGCCTGTGGGGTTTCGTGGAACAGCGAAGATGTCGGCACGTACCGATTCGACAACGCTGCATCGGCTGCGAGATCGGTGGCGCGGCGCGATGCATTTGCGACGTGTGCGAAGCAGTTTGATACCATCGCACCAAAATTACTCGCGTTGAGCAAAGCCACCAGTGGCGAGCTGGCGGCGTTACCGCGCGACGCGGACCCCTACCAAATGTGGTCGGCCTATCACCGCGCGATG
>JAYWHS010000661.1:0-3099 GCA_043777635.1 Kofleriaceae bacterium
CGCATGCAAACGCCAGCGCTGCAATGACGGTCAAAAAAGCAGCAGGCGACGAATGTACAACGTATGCTCACGCTATGAAAAGGCAAGCTCCGCCGTCCCTGTGCATCGCTTCGCTCGCCGGTGCCACGCTGCTCGCGCTGGGTTGCTCTCAAAAAACCGCCGCGCCGACTCCACCGTCAACAAATCCGCTGCCTTCAACAAAGCCGCAACCCATGCCCGTGCAAAATCCCACGTCGAATTCGAGCCAACCTCCGACGACGCCAGCTGCAAATTCTGGCCCGAATCAAATAGCTGTGCTGAGCGACGCCGCTGCCGCCAAGCTGGCCGCTGCAAGTAACGCGTTTGGCGTTGAACTGTGGAAAGCGCAAGGTGCCGCAGCCGGCAACGTTGCCATGTCACCAGCTAGCATCACCGCGGCGCTGGCCATGACCTGGGGCGGCGCGAAAGGCACAACCAGCGCTGAAATGCGCAAGGTGTTGCAGCTTGAAGGCGATGTAGCCGCGGTGTTTCAAGCCTACGGCAGGCTGGCCGCATCGCTGCAAGATCCCAAGCGCCAACAGAAACTGCGCATCGCTAACCGCTTGTTCGGTGAGCAAAGTTTCACGTTTGAACAACCCTTTATCGCGCAAACTACACAAGCATTCGCTGCCCCACTGCAACCGATGGACTTCGTCGGTAGCGCCGAAGCCCAGCGTGGTGCAATCAATCAATGGGTCGAGGCACAGACCGAACATCGCATCAAAGATTTGTTACCACCGAGGTCAATCACCGACGCTACTCGCTTGGTATTGGTCAATGCCATTTACTTTTTGGCTGACTGGGCGCAGCCGTTCAAAGCCGAACAAACCTTTGATGCGCCGTTTTCATTGACGGCACGCAAACAAAAAAATGTGCCCATGATGCATCAGCGTGGCGGGTTTCGCCTGGCTACCGGCGGTGGCGCAACCGTGTTGGAATTGCCATATCAAGGCGATGACACAGCGATGTGGATCGTACTGCCCAACACCGTTAATGGACTACCCGCCGTCGAAGCGCAGCTATCAACTGCGTTGCTTGCGACGTGGTCAGCGAGCTTCAAAAATCAGGAAATTGTCGTCACGCTGCCCAAATTTGAAATCAATCCGCCCGACTCACTGGCGCTGTCGCAAGCCCTCAAAAAATTGGGCATCAACGACGCCTTTGACGAAAACAAAGCAGATTTTACCGGCATTGGAGTACCGCCCGAGGCGAACCGGCGGTTGTTCATTAGTGCGGTGTTCCACAAAGCGTTTGTCAAAGTAGACGAAAACGGAACCGAAGCTGCTGCTGCAACCGCTGTAGTAATGATGGACGGTACCGGCGCGCCACGACCAGCGCCAACCTTCGTCGCGGACCATCCCTTTTTATTCATGATCGTCGACAAACGCAGTGGCCTGCTGTTGTTCATAGGCCGCGTTGATGATCCGCAGTAACCCGAAACGTCCGCAACCCGAAACGTTCGTAACGAACGCCTCCGGCCCGACGTCTTACTTGGTATGGACCTTTCCGCCGCTAGTCACCGCAAATCAGCCTGCGCCACCTTGCTCTGTTGTGCTGTCTCGGCGCTGAACACCACGGTGGTACACGCCGACACCCCAGTGACCGCAACCATCGTTTATGAAGCCGGACCAGCCGCCATCCTGCAAAACGATGGTGAGTACGGCGCCGATGGCACGCGCTACAACGCCGAAGATGTTGGGCAACGCAACAACTTGCTGGTCAGCCAACGCACCAGCATTGAGATCGCGCGCGGCCGCCACCGCGTAATTCTTTTGTACGCACCGTTTGAAGTAACCACCGAAGTTACCCTCGATAAAACGTTGCAATTTCGCGACACTAACTTTGCGGCGGGCAGCGTCGTCGCGCACCGGTATTTGTTTGATGGCTACCGCGTTTCGTATCTGTATCGTGCGCTTGAACGTGGGGCGTTCAAACTTGAAATCGGCGGATCAATGCAGATCCGCAATGCTGAAGTTGCATTTCGAACGATCGATGGCGCACAGCGCGATGCCGAAAATGACATTGGGCTGGTTGCCGCTGCCAAGGCTCGGCTGTGGTATCAGCCGAACGCTCAATCTACCTGGGCCGCATTAGAATTTGATGGCTTGTCAACGTTCGGCCTACTGTCGAACGTGCGCGGCGGCATTTACGATGCGCAACTGATGGCAGGTTATCCAGTGGCACGCGGCGTCGATCTGTTTTTGGGTGCTCGGTTGCTCGGCGGTGGGGCGGATGTAAAATCCCAAGACATTTATAATTGGGCCAACTTTGTAGCGTTTACCGCGGGTGCCCGCATTTCCCTCGATGAACTATTCGGCCGCCGCAACGCTGTGTTTCGATAACCTGCGCGACATCATTCTTGTCGCAGCGCGGCAGGCTAACTTTTACCCGGTGGCCAAGGAAAAAACACCGACGTACGTTGTTGATAGCCCCGATACGCTTCACCTTTGCTCCGCAATGCTTGCGCCTCGGTCGCCGGGATACCCGTCACTCGAAAAATTGCGGCGGTGAGCAACAGACACGACGCCCATGCAATGTAGCCATGGTGATAGCCAACACCGACGATGCCCCACCCTGCCCAATACATACTTTCAAAAAAGTAATTGGGATGCCGCGACCATGACCACATGCCAACGTTGCAAACATCTTCACGCGCGGCGGTCTTCTTGAATTCGGCCAATTGACTATCAGCGATGGTTTCGCCAACGATGCCTAGCGTGCAAACCGCCAGCCCAATCAACAACCACGGCGACGCCACTGGATCGCCACCGCTGCGCGGCAGCATCAACATCGGCACGACAAACGCGATGCTCAAGAACCCCGACAACAGCGCCTGAACTTGAAAAAATACGAAGAAACTTCGATCGGCATGTGGCTGCCAACGATCACGCAGATGACGATACCGACCTTCTTCGGGCCCATGCGCTGCGCCACGCAGCAGCAAATAACCGCCGAGCCTAACGCTCCACGCCGTTACTACGCCGGCGATGAGCGCAACCGGCAGCACCGGCAACGTACTGCGCCAGGCAAAATATCCAACGATCGGCGCAAAGCTCAACGCCCAACCGACATCCACGATGC
>JAYWHS010000662.1:0-3096 GCA_043777635.1 Kofleriaceae bacterium
CTCGAAACGTCGAAGGAAGAACTCGAATCCACCAACGAAGAATTGACCACCGTTAACGATGAGCTTTCGCACCGCAATCAAGAGCTCAATCGGCTGAACAATGATTTGGTAAATCTGCAAGACGCAGCCAACATTGGCATCATTTTGCTTAGCGCCGATCTCAAAATCCGACGATGCAGCCTCCACGCCGAAAAACTATTTAACCTACTAGCCGCTGACGTGGGTCGGCCGATTAGTCACATCCGCCACAATCTCGACGATAGCGCGGCCGCGCCGCTCGACTTGGTGGCCATTTGTGCGGAGGTAGTGGCGACGTTGCGCGAACAAGAATGCGAGGTGCGCGAAAAAGGCGGCCGTTGGTTCTCGCTGCGCGTGCGCCCGTACATGACCGTCGAGCACAAGGCCGATGGCGCCGTCATTGTCATGATGGATATCGATACGCTCAAACGCAGCGAACAGACCGTGCTCGAAAGCGAGGCGGCGTTGTCGATTGTGGATCGTCAAAAGAACGAATTTCTTGCCATGTTGGGTCATGAGTTGCGCAACCCGTTGGCTGCGCTTACCCACGGCCTTGACTTGTTGGGCACCGTTGCCGCAGCAAACCCTCGACGGGAAGAACTACGCCAGATGATGGTACGGCAAACCAACCGCATTGGTTCGTTGCTCGATCAGTTGCTCGACATCGGCCGAGTCATTTCCGGCAAAATCGAACTCGCCAACGGCCTGGTCGATCTTTTGGATGTTGCACGCGCTGCGGTGGAAAGCGTGGGGCCGCTACTTGAAACCAGCCATACGACCATGTCGCTGACGTTGCCCAACGCCAAGGTTCTGTTGGTGTTAGGAGACGCCGATCGCCTCACCCAAATCGTCGAGAATTTGGTAACTAATGCCGCTACGTACACCGATCGAGGTGGCCAAATTTCGCTGGTCGTTGATGCGGTTGATGACAAAGCGCGAATCGTGGTGCGCGACAACGGCATCGGCATCAGCGCAGAATTACTGCCGCATATTTTTGACTTGTTTACCCAAGCACCGCGGACCCTCGAACGCGCCAAAGGTGGCCTAGGGATGGGCCTCACGCTGGTGAAGACCCTTACTGAAATGCACGGCGGCAAGGTCACAGCAACGAGTAACGGCCTGGGCCACGGCAGTGAATTCGTGGTGACGCTGCCCCGCTTAGTCGAACGCCACACGCTGGATCGACCTGCTGCGGCGGCACCGGATACCAGCGCACCACAGGGGCGCGTGCGACGCATCTTACTCGTTGACGACGAGATCGAAATGGCCGAGATGTTTGGCGAACTGCTAACCCTGCGCGGTCATCAAACCATGGTGGTGAACACGGGTCGCGCTGCTCTCAATGTGATCGCTACCTACCAGCCCGCCGTGGTGTTGCTTGATCTCGGATTGCCAGGCATGGACGGCTACGAAGTCGCGCGTCGAATCCGCGCCGAACACGCCAATCGCGACATCCTGATCATCGCAATTACCGGCTATCAAAAAGATGAGCAGCGACGTAAGGAAGCCGGTTTTGACCATCACTTTACCAAACCCGTCAACCTCGAAAAATTGTTAGCATTACTGGAATTGCCAGCCCTCGAATCCTGAAAATACCAAGCCGGGCCTCGACCCTTCGGCGAGATCTGCAATACACGGGCGTACAAATGGTGCCAGTGCGGCGTAACGTCGTGGGCCACATGGCGTCTAAGCTTCTAGTGCCGACCATCGAAATCGCCCCCGCCCTTCGTGTTGCTGCTGCGAACACAGCAGCCACTGCCACTCGTGGCGACTACGTTTTGTATTGGATGATCAGCGCGCGCCGCACCCAGTCTAACTTTGGCCTTGAACACGCGATCGCGCGTGCCCTGGAACTTAGCAAACCGTTGTTGGTGCTCGAAGCCTTGCGCGTCGGCTACCAATGGGCCAACGATCGTCATCACAGCTTTGTGCTGGCCGGCATGGCCGAGCACGCTGCGGCGTTTGACCGTGCGAATGTTACCTATCTGCCGTACATCGAGCCTAACGCAGGCGCCGGAGCTGGGCTATTTGAGGCATTGGCTGCAAAAGCAGCGCTGATCGTTGTCGACGAATTTCCATGTTTCTTTTTGCCACGCATGGTTGCAGCGGCGGCAGCACGAGTCGCCGTACGGGTTGAAACCGTCGACAGCAATGGCATCTTGCCGTTGCGCGCAACCGATAAAGCCTATCCAACCGCAGCTTCGTTCCGGCGCAATTGGCAAAAGATGATTCATCCGCATCTATTGCAATTTCCGGTGGCCGAGCCGCTGCAAATGACAGGCATTAAACGGATAGGCAACGCGCAGGTACCGGCCGCCGTCAGCAAACGCTGGCCGATGGCGACACCGGCGATGCTCGCCGCAATTGCCAAGACCGTGGCGACATTACCAATTGATCACACAGTTGGGCCAGCAATCATGCCCGGCGGCACCGCTGCGGCCGCTGCGGCCCTCACTGAATTTATCGGCCATCGCCTCGATCGCTACGGCGAGCGCAGCCAACCCGAGCAAAACGTCGCCAGCGGCCTATCGCCGTATTTACATTTTGGCCACATTAGCGCGCATCAAGTTATCGCTGCGGTGTGGCAACAGAGCGGTTGGGATCCATCGCTGGTAGCGGGCGCCAAAGCCAGCGGCAGTCGCGAAGGTTGGTGGGGCTTGCCGCCGGCCGCCGAGGGGTTCATGGACGAAATCTTAACCTGGCGCGAGCTCGGCTATGGCTTTTGTTTTCATCGTCCCGACTATGATCAATATGAATCACTGCCGCCATGGGCTCGCAAAAGTCTCGACGAACACGCAACAGATCGCCGCGTGCACACCTACACCGATGCGCAATTTGAGACTGCGGCGACCCACGATCCGTTGTGGAATGCAGCGCAAAACCAACTGGTGCGCGAAGGTCGCATGCACAACTATTTACGCATGCTGTGGGGCAAAAAAATCCTAGAATGGACGGCTTCGCCGCAACGCGCGTTGGCCGTGATGATCGAGCTCAACAACAAATACGCCGTCGATGGCCGCAATCCCAACTCATACAGCGGTATCTTTTGGACGCTGGGCCGCTTCGACCGACCTTGGG
>JAYWHS010000663.1:0-10694 GCA_043777635.1 Kofleriaceae bacterium
TGCGCGGTGGCGGGCATGACCCCAATTTCTTTGTTAGCAAATCGATTTGTTGCGTATCGCATGGCGCTGGAGAGCGTGGTGGCGGTGGCCGGGTGTGTCGGTAGTTGGCGCGGCGAGTCGGACCTGGCCAACCAGTGTAAACGCGCCGCACAAAGTGTGATGCTTAATTTGGGCGAAGGCAGTGCTTATGAGCGGGGCTCGGCTAGCCAGCAACGATTCTTTCGCATCGCTCGGGCCTCGGCGATTGAAGTTGAATGCGCGCTGGAATGTGCGATGGCGCTCGGCTTTTGCGACGCTGCTACACTTGATGCCCGCTCACGAGCTGGCCGTGCAGCGCGGTTGGCGAATTCGGTTTGCCGGTAGCGGCCGTCGTTTGCAAGGCTACAAGGCTGCAAGAATTCGGAGTCCGACGTCCGAATTTCGGACAACATTAGTCAGCGGACTGGCGGACTGGCGGACTGGCGGACCAATGGGTCGAGGGTAAGCGAGGGCGTTCTGCTGATAATGGAGGCGCGGCGCGGAAGCGGCGGGCACCGGCCACCACCAAGATGGCAGGTGACTGTGAGGGCGTCTGGAGTCCCCGGTTTGAAGGATCCCAAGTGGTTCATTCCGGGCCCACGCGACGAGCGCAACTCAACTGGCTCGGGTGGCGCGAGTGTCACGAGAGAACGGTCACCCTGTCATCGCAGGGGGTAGGTGCCTCGACGCTGGCATCATGCCACCACCTAGATCGCTGAGCATCGCCAGATCATCGGTCCGTTCCCACACGTCACCGACCGCCGCACCGACCGACCAACTACCAACCTAGCCCGGCGTCGATTGAAACGAAGCCCTGCACTTCATTCTGACCAATTACCAGTTGCTTGGCATTGGCAAAATACGCAACGCCGGCGGTCCCGGTCACCACAAAATCGAGGGACTTGTACATCGGCACCAACCATTGGGCCGAGACGCTTGTCTCCGGCCCAGCCAGCGAGCCGCGGTCATCGTCAGGCCGGCCGAAGACGAAGCCCGGGTTGTCTTTGCCAACTTGCATCTCTGCGAAACCGATACCAGCGCGGCCAAGCAAGGTGCCACGGCCAACGCCTCGGCTCAAAAAGGCGTAGTTCACGCGAAAGTGCGCCATTTCTTGACCTGGATCATTGTGAATAATCGCTTGGCCGGTGCCACACGATTCGACATCAAAGCCCAATGCGATTTTTACATCCATGCAAATCGTCGGTCGGCCGTTCAACTCCGACGACGATGCACCGACCCGCAGATTGAGTCGATTCTTCACCGGCCGGTGCGGCGTCGGATCGCCGATGCCGGCCCCCGATGCAGCGCCACTCTCGCGCGGACCACTAGCACTAGGACTACCTGCGCCGGCACCCGCGCCAGTTGTATCAGCTAACGCAGCGCTCATGCCTGCACCGAAAATCAACACACCGATCAACAACATGTCGGCCCTGCCCGCGCTACCCAACATCAGCCACCCGGCTTTCTAACAAATCGACCAGCTGCCCGATGATATCGACCAAGCGAAAATCCGACGGAGTAAACACCCGCGCGACGCCGGCTGCTAGCAAGGTATCGCGATCGGCCGGCGGCACAATGCCACCGACCACTACCGGTACATCACCTGCCCCACGCGCCAGCATTTCTTGCATCACCGTACGGGCCAACGCAATGTGTGAACCCGACAACACCGATAAGCCGACAATATCGACCGATTCTTGCACAGCAGTGACCGCCAACGCCGCAGCATCCGAGCGAATACCGGCAAACACCACTTCGAAGCCGGCGTCACGCGCCGCCACGGCGATCATTTCAGCCCCATTCGAGTGGCCGTCGAGCCCAGGCTTGCCAACCAGCAATCTGGGCCGATGCCCGGTGCGCGTGGTGAAGGCCGCAACCCGAGCTGCGAGCGCCGGCCACGCGGTTGCACTATCGCCACCGCCAGCCGAAGCCATCGCACCTTCGATGCCGGTCGCAGCGCGATATTCGCCGTATACGCTGCGCAACGCCGCCGACCATTCACCGGTGGTTACCCGCGCGTGCGCGCAGGCAATCGATGGTGGCATGATCGAGGTGCCGGCTTTTGCCGCCGCCACCAACGCCGCCAAACTGTCCGCAACTCGGACAGCATCACGATTCGCCCGGGTCAAAGCCAGTGCCGCAAGGGCCTCATCGATCACACCGGCTGGCGCGACGAACTGGCCACCATCAACACCGTCGAGCAACGGCGACGGCAAGCCATCGGTCCAGCGATTGACGCCGACCACCACTTGTTCGCCAGTTTCAATCCTCCGCATGCGAGTTGCCATCGAGCGCACCAACTCACGCTTTATATAGCCTGATTCAACTGCGGCAATGACACCGCCTTGGGCCGCGACCACAGCTAGCTCGGCACGAACGCCAGCGACGATAGCTGCGGTTTTGGCAGCGATCACCGGATTGCCGTCGAACAGATCGGCGTATTCGAGCAGGTCAGTTTCATGCGCCAAAATCTGTTGCAGCCGCAACGCCCATTGTTGATCCCACGGCCGTGGCAACGACAACGCTTCATTCCACGCTGGCAACTGCAACGCTCGACAGCGGGCATTTTTCGATAACGTGACCCCCAACGCCGAAAGCAAAATTCGCCACGCATTGTTTTCTGGTTGTGGCTCAGTGAGTCCCAGCGAATTGACCTGCACGCCATACCGAAACTGCCGCAGCTTGGCATCGGTTACACCATAACGCTGCGCACACAGCTCATCCCAAAGCTCCGCGAATGCACGCAATTTGCACATTTCTTCGACGAAGCGCACGCCAGAGTTTACAAAAAAACTAATCCGGCCAACGCACGTCGCAAACCCAACCGCATCGAGCTGGCCGCGCGCACGTACCAGATCCAACACGCCGATGGCATCCGCTAAGGCATACGCAACCTCTTGCACCAGCGTCGCCCCAGCCTCTTGCAAATGATAGCTGCAAATATTTGAAGGATTCCACGCGGGCAGATTGCCTACGCAATACTCGTACGTGTCGGCGATCAAACGCAACGACGGTTCGGGCGGAAAAATGTACGTGCCGCGTGCCAAGTATTCTTTGATGATGTCGTTCTGGGTGGTGCCGCGCAGCGAGGCCAGCGGGACGCCACGCTCTTGCGCCAACGCCACGTACAAGGCCAACAGCCAGGGCGCCGTGGCGTTAATCGTCATCGAAGTATTCATTTGTTCGAGCGGCAACCCGTCAAACAGCACCCGCATGTCGTCGAGGGAACTTATCGGCACACCAACTTTGCCAACCTCAGGCAGCGCCATTGGATGATCGACGTCGTAGCCGCACTGCGTTGGTAGATCGAAAGCGATCGACAAGCCGGTTTGGCCGGCAGCCAAGTTTTGCCGGAACAGCGCATTGGACGCGCGCGCACTGGAGTGCCCAGCGTAGGTACGAAAGATCCAAGGTGCATCGCGCATGTGCCGACACGATAGCGTGGCTTGCATCGAAACGATACCGGCGCAGCAGGTGTCTGTTTTTTTCGCTGAGCGTGCAGCAGCGCAGCTGAAATCGCGATAGGGTCGCGGCAATGCAAAAACTGCTTGTCATTTCGACCCTCTTATTTTCAGCATCATGCACTGGCCAATTCGCTGCGGGCCCGGGTGGCAATCCCGGCTATGCCACCGGCAATGGCCAACCCAGCGGCCAACCTAATGGCCAACCGGCTGGCGGCTACAACGGCGGCGCTGGCGTCAACACTGTCGCGCCAAGCGGACCAACTGGGCCAACCGGTTTTGGCAACACCATCGACGAGCAAAAAGCTGTCGCCGAATCCGAGCGCGTACTCGAAGAAGCGTTGATCTACGCGCGTGAAAAGTGTGGACTGTCGGTGCTCAAAGCCACCATCGTCTGGACCGATTATTTGGCATTTAAAGAAAGTGATTTTGACGGTCGCAGCCGCGCCAACATCTACTCGATCGCGGGTTCACAGATGGAAGGGCCGATTCGACAGATGGGCTCAACCTGTGGGTCGGACGCAATCGCAAAAAATGCGGTGGTAACCAAGCTACGTGAAATTGTTGGTCACCCACGCATTGGCTTGGTCAACGCCAACAATCCATCGCACCTTTATACCTTTGCCAACGGCACCATTTCGCTCACGTACCAAGTCAGCACCAGCAATACCGACACTACGCTGATGCTCAAAGTGCTGTAGCACTTTTGATGGTGGTTACGCGGCTAATGCTGCCGGCGCGACGGTAGCATAGACGCCGCGTTTGATGTTTTGCCGAATGGTGAGGGCTTCGCGCACCACGTTGATCATGTCTTTGACCGGATTGATTTTCGATCGCGCATCGTCCTGCCAATACACGCCAACTTCTTCGATGAGGTAACCACGGCGTTTGGCCAAGGCTAGGATTTCTAAATCGAAGGCCCAGCCGTCGATGCGAGCGCGACAGAACAAATCGCGCGCGGCTTCAGCGGTAAAAGCTTTAAAGCCGCATTGGGTGTCCTTGACGCCTGGTACCAAGGTGCGTTGAATCATGCGATTGCACAACCGGCTCCACAAGCGGCGATACAATGGTTGTTTCACATCTGACGACGAACCGGCGACGTAGCGTGAGCCAATCGCAATTTCAGCGCGACAACCGATGATTGGGGCCAATAACTTTGGCAATTCTTCGGGCGGCATCGAACCATCGGCATCACACATGACGCGAATCTGACCGCGCGCGGCCAGCATCCCGATGCGCACCGCACTACCCTTGCCGCGATTTTGCGGCGACCGCACGACCCGTAATCCTGGCATGGTGGCAGCGATAGCTTCAACCACCGCGATGGTGTCATCTTTGGAGCCGTCGTCGACTACCACGATTTCCCAACGCAGCGGTTGGTTGATCAAAAACGCATGCAACCGCGTCAGGGTTGGGGTAATGCGCAGCGCTTCGTTGTAGGCCGGAATTACGATCGACAAATCAACGAACAACTGGGTGAGCGGGATAACGTTGCTGCGAACTTTCGACATACAGACTCCTTAAAAAAACCGACCAACAGATCAACCACACGAAGCAAAACTTAGGCACGCGACAACGCGGTCGCGGATTGTGATGCATGCAAGCCAGGCAGTGCGGAACGTCGCGAAAAAACCACCAGCTTTTGGGCCGGGAAGGTCCACACTAAAAACACCAGCGCAGCGCAGGCGATTTTCGCCAGCTGATACGGCACGCCCATCCACACCGAAGCGATGTGCATACTGGCCGCCATCAACACAGCGGTGACAGCGACCACACTCGCGAAGCGCAACAATTGGCCAGCTGACGCCGGCGTGCGATCGGCAAATGTGACCTTTTTGTTCCAGACGTAACCCAATGCGCCACCGGCTGCGACACCACAAGCAGCGGCCACCGCGACGCTGCTGTGGCGTGAAACCATTGCTAGCACCGCCAAATCCAACCCGGTTGACAGCACGCCACCGGCCGCAGCTACCAGTTGTTGTTTCGACAAACGCTTCATGCCAGATAACTAAAGCAGCTCTCGTGCCACTGGTTCGACCTTTGTAACTACCGGTATTTGCTAAATCAAGCACTCAATACCGCATGTAGGACGGCAGCTTTTCACCGCTTGGTTACGCCACCTTTCACCAGTTCAACCACCTCGGGCCGGAAATGGAGCGAACGAGCGAACGCTCGAAGCGGGACCGTAGCGCTGCGTAACAATGATCTCATCGCTGGCATTGCCTCGGACACAGTGATACACGGCGCTGCCCGGCTAAACTGGGCATCGGACACGCCCATGACGGGCTTCTGAGCACTCGTTTCAGCACTCATAGCAGTAGCAGGCCCCATGTCAGGAATTCGTAACGTCGCCATTATCGCTCACGTCGACCACGGTAAAACCACCTTGGTCGATGGTTTGCTCAAACAAGCCGGCACTTTTCGTACGGGTGAAGTTGTGGCCGAACGCGCCATGGACTCCAACGACCAAGAGCGCGAGCGCGGCATTACGATTTTGTCGAAGTGCACGTCGGTGACCTGGAAAGGCACCCGTATCAACATCGTTGATACGCCAGGGCATGCTGACTTCGGCGGCGAAGTTGAACGCGTGCTCGGCATGGTCGACGCAGTGGTGTTGTTAGTTGATGCCTACGAAGGCACCAAACCACAGACCCGCTTTGTAACCAAAAAAGCTTTTGACCTTGGCTTGCCAGCCATTGTCGTTGTTAACAAGATCGATCGCCCAAGCGTTGAGCCTCACAAGGTGATGGACTCGGTGTTTGAATTGTTTGTGTCGCTTGGCGCCACCGATGCGCAACTCGATTTCCCAGTGATCTACGCCTCGGGCCGTCAAGGCTGGGCCATCAAAGAACTCGGCGACGAACGCGTCAATCTGTCGCCGTTGCTCGACATGATCGTAGATAAAGTCGCACCAGCTGGTGGCGACATCGACGCACCTTTGTTGATGCAAGTCGCGACCCTCGACTACGACGACTACCTAGGCTTTATGGCCATTGGTCGGATGCGTTCGGGTCGCGCCAAAGTTGGCGACCGGGTTTTGCTATCGCACCGCGATGGCAAAAAAGAAGAATTCCGCGTGCAAAAAGTGCTCGGCTTCCAAGGCCTCAAGCGCTTTGAACTCGCCGAAGCATTTGCTGGCGACATCGTTGCCTTTACTGGGATGGCCGAGCTCAACGTCGGTGAAACCATCTCGTCGATCGCCAACCCAGTGGTGTTGCCACTGCTCAAGATCGACCCACCAACGATCACCATGAACTTCCGCGTCAACGACGGGCCATTCGCTGGCACCGAAGGCAAGTACGTAACGTCGCGCAACATTCGCGATCGCTTGTTCCGCGAAATCAAAGCCAACGTCGCACTCAAAGTCGAAGACACCAACGAAGCTTCGATGTTCAAAGTTTCAGGCCGTGGCGAGTTGCACCTCTCGGTGTTGATCGAAACCATGCGTCGCGAAGGCTACGAACTGTGCGTTTCGCAGCCGCAAGTCATCACCATCACCGGCGAAAACGGCGAAACGCTGGAGCCGTACGAAGACGTGGTGGTTGACACCGAAGAAGCCTACGTCGGCCCGGTGATCGAAGAACTCGGCCGCCGCATGGGCATCATGCGCGAAATGGGACCAGCTGGCCCTGGCCGCACCAAACTCGAATACCGCATGCCAGCCCGTGGCCTCATCGGCTACCGCTCGCAATTCATGACCGACACCCGTGGCACTGGCACGCTGTACACCATCTTCGCCGAGTACGGACCATGGGCCGGCACGATGCGCGGCCGTCAAAACGGTGTGCTTATCTCCAGCGAAATGGGCGAAACCAACGCGTACTCGTTGTACACGTTGCAAGAGCGCGGCATTTTGTTCACCGGCCCAAGCGTACGCAACTATGCCGGGATGATCATCGGCATCAACGCCCGTGACAACGACTTGGTGGTCAACGCCAACAAGACCAAAAAGCTGACCAACATTCGCTCGGCCGGCGCCGACGAAAAATTGATCTTGGTGCCACCAAAACAATGCACGTTGGAATACGCGCTTGAGTTCATCAACGACGACGAGCTGGTCGAAATCACGCCTGAGAGCATTCGGTTGCGCAAGATGGTGCTCGATCACAACGAGCGTAAGCGTCACGAAAAGAAGTCGTCGTCACAACTCGACGACTAGGTTATCATTCACGATCAGTCGAGCGCGGTCTGCGGGTTGTCCCTGCTGGCCGCGTTTCGGCGCAGCGGATGTGACGCTAGTGTAGGCATGCTGAACACATGTTAATAGCGTACTGAGTATTACACATGCGTGTCGCAGTTTTGTTGCCTCGCCAATTGCACTAACCAGGGAAACACGATGAATATGCAATTCTTATGTGAGCGCGAGGGGCGCTTACCATAAGGAGGAAATCCTAATGTTTCAAAAACGGCTACTGCTGGGCGCATTGCTACTTTCTACGTTGAGTTTTGCTTGTGGGAATGCTGACCCAAGCACCGACGAAGATGTGACTGAATCGAGCACTGCGCAAGCAGTGACATTTACGCCGCCAAGTGCGGCTTCGTACACGGTGCCGGTTGGCGTAACCGCGATTCGCGCAGTATTGCGCGGCGGTGGCGGCGGCGGTGGTGGCCGAGATAACGGCTGTGGTGGTTCCGGTGGCGCTGGTGGCCTTACCAGCGCCACGATAGCCGTCACCCCAGGATCATCAGTCTCCGTCGATATCGGTGGCTTTGGTGGCGGTGGCGCGAATTGCAGCAGCGGCGCTGGTGCAGGCACTGCAGGCACTTCAACATTTGGCACCGGCGGTCGCGGTGGCAACCCTGGATTCACCGGGTGCAGCGGTGCTGGCGGCGGCGGTGGCGGCGCTAGTCGAATTGTGGCGAGTGGCAACACATTGATCGCCGGTGGTGGTGGCGGTGGTACCGGTGGTTCAAATCTCCCAGCCATTGGATTCAACGGTGGCAACGGAGGCAGTGGCGGCGGCCAAGGCAGCCCTGCTGGCGCAGCTGGCGAAGATTACACAGGCGACGGCGCCGGCGGTGGTGGCGGTGGCGGCGGCGCAGCTGGCGGCAACCGAGGTCCTGCCCATGACGATCTCGCCTTGTCCCTATCAGGTAGCAACGGCGGCACCAGCGGCAGCTCAGGCGCTGGCATCACCAACCTCGTGACTACCGCAGGTAGCGGCGGGGCTGGCGCAGGCTTCTGTACTGCGGCCAACGGCTCCAACGGCAGCGTGATCATCACGGCGGAACCAGCCATTGTGGCGCCAGCCCAAAACGGCACGACGGTCGACCGCACGCCGACGATTTCCGGTGGTTGTGAAACCGGTGCAGCGATCACCGTGCGCGAAGGCTCAACGACGTTGTGCACCGCAACGTGTACCGCGTTTGCATTTTCTTGTGACAGCAGCCCGCTGACGTTTGGCGCGCACAGCATCATCGTGACCCAAGTCGACGCCAATGCGACGATCGCAACCGCAGCGCGCAACTTCACGCTCAATGAATTCTGTGGCGACGGCTTTATCAGCACTTCCGAAGCGTGCGACGACGCAAATAACAATCCAAACGATGGCTGCAGCCCAACATGTACCGTTGAAACCGGCTTCAATTGCGCGCCATCGTTGTTTGCGACGGCAACTGATGCTGCTGGCAACGTGCTGCCAAGCGGCTCGGTGGATCCACACTGGACCGCGAGCGCAACCGTGAATGGCGCCAATCCGCAACCCACGTTTGTCGGACGCAATCCGGCTTGGACAATTCCGCCCCGTGGCGACTGGATTGCTCTCGACAACAACACCGGACAGGATAATTCAAACGAGACCAACTTCTTCACCCAACAAGTCAATTTCCCAGCGGCAGTCATTGGCACACTAGGCTTTGAAGTTGCGTTTGCGTGTGACAACCAGTGTCAACTGTTCGTTAACGGCACCGCAGTGGGCGGCATCATCAACAATTTCACGTCGATGTCCACTATCACGGTGCCACCGAGTGCGTTGGTCGCTGGCAATAACTTATTCAGCGTACGGCTAACCGACTTCGGCGGGCCAAATGGCATCACGATTTTCCCTGGCAGCGGTCGAATCCTAAGCCAATGCATCTTGCAACCGCCAACCTTCACTGCGCCGGTTAATGCCAGCGTGGTCGGCCGCAACCCAACCATCACTGGCACTGGCTTACCAGGCCTCACCGTAACGGTTACCGAAGGTGCGACCACGGTTTGCACCGCAGTCGTGAACGCGGGTGGCACCTGGACGTGTGCATCAACGTTGGGCGATGGCGTTCATACCCTCAACGCAACTCAAGCCGATGGCTTTGCCAATGTCAGCACAGCTGCAACCAACACGTTCACGGTTGCGGTACGGCCGGTGGTCACCATCGCCACGCCAGCGATTATCAATATTGCCAACCGTGCAGCGTACCCAGTGTCGGGCACCTGCGACATTGGCCAAGGCAACGTCACCGTGAACGTCGGCGGTGTATCGACGACAACCCCCTGCACGGCCACCGGCACCTACAGCACCACTCTCGCTGTCACTGGCGTCGCCGATGGTACCGTTACGATTACGGCATCACAAACCAACGCAGCGGGCACCGGCACGGCAACAACAACGGTCCGTAAAGATACCGTCGTCGCAGCACCTGGCATCACTGCACCAACAACTGGCAGCAACGTTGGCCCGAACCCGACGCTTACTGGCACCGGTGAAATTGGCGCGACGGTAACAGTTACCGAAGGCGGCAACCCGGTTTGCACCGCAGTGGTCACCGCAGCTGGCACATGGTCGTGTGCAACGACGTTGACCGACGCTGTCGCCAACCACACCATCTCGGCGATCCAAACCGACACCGCAGGCAATATCAGCACGGCAACCACCCGCAGCTTCACCATCGCGGTGTTGCCGACCTTGTCGATCAACGCACCTGCCGTGATTAATCTAGCCAACCGCGCAGCGTACCCAGTGTCGGGTACGTGCAGCATTGGTCAAGGTACCGTCACCATCGTGGTCGGCGGAGTTTCCACAACCACAACGTGCTCGGCAGCTGGCACCTATAGCACTACCGTCAATGCAAGCAGCGTCCCCGACGGCGCCGTCGTTGTGACCGCATCACAAACCAACCCAGCCGGCACCGGCTCGGCCACCGCCAACACCAGCAAAGACACGGTGGTTGCACCACCTGTCATCGCGGCACCAATCAATGCCAGCACTGTGGCACCGAACCCAACCATTTCGGGTA
>JAYWHS010000664.1:0-3094 GCA_043777635.1 Kofleriaceae bacterium
ACCGCATCATCGGCGAACACCACCGTCAACATGCGGTCCAGCGCGTGAAAATCTGAATACGGAATGCGTGACCACGACGATGCCGTCACGGTGTCGCCGCGTTTGTCGACACGCACAACATTAAGATGAAAGCGATCACCTGGCCTTGGTGGCAGACGCAAACGCATATTGGCATCTTTGCCCGTCACCGCAGCCCAAGGAATGGCGACTTCAAGATCCCAACCTTGATCGGCATCGCCGCTGACATCGGCGGTACCGCGAACTCTGACCGCACTGACGGCCGCTGAGTCAAAGCTTACATCACCGGCCTGGGCCCGCGTGGTGGCAAACCATGAGTCAAACCGCGCATTGTTTGGATTCCATTGCAATTCAACGTAGCCGCTGCGATTGCCGTCGGCATCAATGAACATTTCGAGACAATCCGCCTTCCACAGTGGATCATCGTTGGTTTTGTATTCGCTGAAAATATCGGTGTCGGTCACCGTCGCAAAAAGGTAGAGGTTGCTGTCATCCCAGGTCATGCGCGCTTGCACGGTCCCTGTGACATCAGGGCTACCTTCAGCCGACAAGAATTCAGGCGAAACCGTCGCCGTAGTCCATGCCGGTTCCAACGCGATGCCATCGATCATCATCGGCAATGCTGATTTTTTCACCACGATGGTGCCCGGCGGTGGTGGGGCTTTATCAAGATCGACAACAAGTTCCGCCACTTTCAAGGCTTGTTCAACGGCACGCGAATCTTTGATCACCGCGCGATCGGCGATTGCATGTTTACCTTGCTGAAATAGCCCTACAAAAATACTGGCGGTTTTACCCCGCCAGCCTGGCGGCAACGTTATTTCTTGCGGGTCTTCAATGATTTCCCCCGGCTGCCAGGTGGGCGGGCCGTGACCGATGCGCATATCACTGCGATCAGCATTCATAAAATCGCCTGGATCGCCGCTACGCACATGGGAAAAAACCCGCCATTGTTTGCCGGGTGGTGCGAGCACTTGCCAATAGTGAGTAACTCGAAATGCCACGCCTGGAATCACTGGACCTGTCGGAACACGAATCCCGAGGTAGCGAACCGATGCGCCGATGTCGATATCAAGTCGGCTCGGCACATCGACCGGCACAGCGTTGAGTAGATGTTCAGCGATGAAAGCCGGGTCGATTTTTTTTGGCGCAGGGCCCGGGCCCTTGTCGACACAGCTCGCCGAAAAAACGAGCGCGAGTGCAGTGGTGGCTTGAACAAAGTTCTTGATGCGAAGCGCCATGCTGCGGTTGTAACGCAACCGATGCAAGATCAGAAGCGCAGCAGTGGCATCCCGGCATTGGCCGGGGCCGGCGCATTAACACGGCCAGTGGACGTGCTGTCGGTCGTGGCGAAGTCGTAGACAATGTATCCACCCACCAATACGATCGCCCAAAACCACCACTTTTGATAAATCGGGGTCGATGCTGTTTTGGCGGGACGATCGCCGGATTGATTGGAGGCCGCGGCGGCTGCTGCTGGCGTCGGAACACCGCTACCACCGCTTGCAGCGGGTTGCCCAGCAGCGCCACCGACAGGTGCCATACCCAGGTTGCCGCGTTGTGCGCGAATCGCTCCGATATCAATACTCGCAACCCGGTCGAGTTGCGGATCTCCTGTGGGGGCTGGGCCGGCGGGAATTGGCTGCGCGGTGACGGGTGGCAAGGTTGGCGTTGGATCCACGGTGGGTGTTGGCACTGGCGTTGGTACCGGAGTTGGCACGGGCACTGGTCGCCCTGCATTGGCCTTGGCTGCATCGGCAGCCTTGCGCGCTTCAATATCGAGGCGAGCTTGTTCCACTTTGGCGGCAGCGACGGCAGCGGCGGCGGCGGCTTTGGCAGCGGCTTCGGCGGCTTTGCGGGCTTCCGCATCTTTGCGGGCTTGTTCAACCTTGGCCGCAGCTTCCGCCTTCATCGCCGCTGATTTTAGCGCAGCAGACAACCGTGCCACGCTGGCATCTACGGCGGCACGATTTGCGGCATCAGGTACTCGCTGCAGATACGATTGATAATATTGAATGGCTGGATCGGCCTCGCCGAGCTTGTCGTAACAAAGCGCGAGGTTGTAATCGTTGTAGCCCGACGGCACAATTTTCTCGGCCGCTGCGAATTCACGAATCGCACCTTGGAAATCTTTTTTACCAAACAGCCGTTGCCCTTCGGTGTAGTGACCACGGGCTTCCGTGGTTGCATCACCCGCAATGGCCATGCCTGATAGCACGACTGCAATTAACGCCAACACGGCAATGAGCGAAACAAGCAGCGAACGTTTGGTACGCATGGGATTCCTGGTTTTACGATGACAAGTACGTAGAGTGTGACAATTTCAGACAAAGATCAGCGTGGGTGTGGGCTCGGTCACCGAACCAAGCCGGCAATCACTGGCAAAGCGCAGCGCGTTGAGCCTCTTGGATAAGAGGCCAGGCAGCACAGTCGTTCTCACTCCGGGCAAAAATTGCTGGTGTCGTGGGCCGGGTCGGCGCAAAACTGCGCAATACACGTTGGATTTTTCGGGTCGGTCACTTTGCGCCGACAATCCAGTTTGGGCGGCGGCGGGTCGATTGGATTGATCGGCCCGACTGGCGTCGTTACCTTGACGCGTTCCATCTTAAATTGAAAGCTCGGCTTGTTACCCGAAATTTCGACTTCGAGATCCTTGTAACCGCGCGCTTTCAACACCAGCGTTCGCGTGTTGTCGCCAAGCACTTCGACATTTTCCGGGCCATCGACGAGTTTGTCTTCGCCGTCGAAGATTTCAAACTTCGCGATGCCAGCAACTTTGACCAAGACCTGATGTGCGGTCGCCACCACCACCGGTTTAGCGTCGACGGTAACGGCGGATGCTGCATCCACCGTAGCAACGACAGTAGGAGCGTCAACCGCAGCCGGCACCGCAGTGCCGGTATTCGCATCTTGCGTTGGCGCAACTCCAGCACCGGCATCACTACCCGCATTGCTAGCCACCGTTGCGGTGCCACTGCCCGACCCCGCACCTGCTTGCGTGCTTTTACTACCCGGCCCAGCTAAGAAATACCAACCGGCACCGCCGCCACCAGCCAACACGACAAACAATGCAGCA
>JAYWHS010000665.1:0-3092 GCA_043777635.1 Kofleriaceae bacterium
ACGGTGACGCTAGTTCGCTGAAGTTACTGCTTGCGTGGTCGCATCGACAGCGTCACGGTCGCTTTGGCACAACGCGACGAAGCATCGACGGCATCGTTGGCGTGGTTGGTGCTAAACACCTCGGCTTCGACCACGGCGATCGAGGTACCCGCACGCAACGTGGTGGCCCGACAGGTCAAGAGTTGGCCTTTGGCTGGTGCCAACATGTTGATCTTAAATTCAATACTCAGGACATCGACGCCTTGGCCATGACTCGCGGCACAGGCACCTGCGGTGTGATCAGCCAGCGTCGCTATCACGCCAGCGTGAGCAAAACCGTGTTGCTGCAACAGTTCTGGCCGCAGTTGCATGCGAGTTTCCACGCTGCCCAGCCCGACTCGGACAACCTTAACGGCAAAATGTTGCATCAAGGGCGTACTACGAAAAACTTCAAAAACATGAGCTGCAAGGGTTACATCACCGTCGATAGCATCGCCGGCGCTACGGCCGCCGCGCACCATGGCAACCGGCTGCGCGAGCGCATCGTTGGCCCGCATGTGATCAAGTAAATCTTTGCCAGCTAGTTTCGCTAGCACCACCGGAATTTGATCATCACCAAACAATAATTCATCGGCAAAACCAAACGTCGGCACACCAAACACACCACCGTCAATAGCAGCGGCGTTGGCGGCGTACAACGCGGCTTTGGCCTCGCTCTGATGCTGGGCCCATGCGCGTTCCGCCTCGGTAAGCCCAGCTCGTTCGGCACAAACGTTGAGTACGTCCGCATCGTCGATCGCCGCACCATCGACCCACACTGCGGTAAATAGAGCATCCACCAACCTTGCACGACGCGGCCGGTCGGCTACCGCTAACACCAAACGCGCAGCGGCTACCGTACTAAACGGATGCCGAGGCGGCCAGCGTAACGGCGCACCGTAGCCATCGGCTCGGCGCATGACATCGCGCACCATGATTGCGCGCTTGCTGGGAATCTCAGCGGGTCCACGATTGCCCCAGTGCGCAAGCAATGCACTGAGCAGCACCGGGCGCGGCATCAACTCAATGTTGGCCTTGCGCGCACGCCACCACGCCAGATACGCATACGGCGATACCACATCGAAATAAAAATCTACTGCAGCCATAATGGTTGGTACCGCAGGCCCGGTCCGAAACGCAAAACACCCGGCGTAAACCGGGTGCCTTAGTGTCGCATCATGCGATGCGCAATGTGCAATGTGCAGCGGGATGAGCCGCGGCACGTTCGATTATTGGCCGACGATGTCGCCCTTCATACCGCCGAGTGCGCCAAGCAACTCGGTTTTTTCTTTTTCGCCAACCTTGGCGTCATCAAGGGCTTTGACTAGGTCTTCAACGAATGCGCCAAATTCTTCTTCAGTGACCTTCATGCCGGTGTGAGAAGTCTTCATGTCCTTGCCTTCGTACTTGCAAGGTCCGCCGGTGGCTTCGCAGATTTGATCAACCAACTTGCCTTGCACCGCTTTAGCGTCAGAATTGGCAAAACGCGCATTGATACGCGCATCGGCAGCGATGTTGGCCCACGCCATGCCAACCACGGTCGTGATTGCGTCTTTGCCGCCGAGGCGGTCATACAACGACTTTTCAACTACTGGTGCAGTAGTGGTCTTTTTGCTGCCGCCACATGCCGTGATAGTAAATGCCGCAAGCGCGGCGACAAGCATCAATCGAATCATACGCATAGTTATTCCTTTTTCTAACGAGTACGCCGCGCAGGCGTTTTGTGGTGCTGCCGCTTTGTACGAACCCCGGCTGCGAATGGATCATTTTTTATCGCGAATGCGAAGAATTCGGGCTCCTCAATTGGCCCTATTTTTCACGATTTTTCAGCACGGGGCTTTTTGCCTCAACGTGCCTGGCGCTACGGAACTAGCGCGCCTTCACTATCGAGTGCCGAAAACGCAGCGCTGGCCATCATGACTGCCGGCACCGTGGTCATCGCCGCACGGCTCAATGTTTTGTGAGTGACCTTATGAAATTCTCGAATTGCTTCGGCCGCTGCGGCTGCATCGCCCTGCGCCACGCGCAGATCCATCATAACTGACAGCAGGTTTTCAGCATCCGGGTCCATTTTGAGCCCGGCGGCCAGCAAGGTTTCAGTTTTAGCGAGATCACCAGGCGCTTTTCGCTTGAGCAAGGTGTTGGCTTCAAACAAATTGAGCGCCGAGTCTTCGCCGATCAACACGCGCAGCTTAGCGATGATAGCGAAGACGTCATCGTAGCGGTTGGCGAGGAAATGTTGGTCGAGCAAGATCATGCCCATCGCTGGATCGTCGCCGAAATCTTTGGCGAACTTGTCGAGCACCACGGTGTATTCAGCAGGTGGCAACGAAGCGCTCGCCGATACCCGCAAAAGTCGTATTGGTTTGGCTGCTTGTTGTGTCGGTGGCAAAGCATCAAGTGCAGTTAATGCTTCGGCTCGCTTACCACTGCGCATGAGTTCGCCAATCTGCGCGATAGCCTCACCATTGGCTTTGGCGTTGGCCAAATCGCCGGTGTTGGCAGCCATCATCGCGCGCATCGAGCCCGATGCCGAATCACCTTGTGCAAAATCAACCCAATCAATGACGCGAACTTTGCCTTGAGTTTTCAAAAAATCGAAACGGTAATACCCAACACCGGTACCGCCCCACCGACGGAATAATGCTTTCGGCTTGCCGCCCACAGTTTGCAGGCGCAAAAGCTTGAGCTGCTCGGGGCCGCAAAACACTTTGCTGAGCAGCCCGACACTTTCAATTTCTTTGACCACCTGTGGCGACCCAAATGCTTCGTTGCCTTCGAATGCTCGAATCGTAAAAACCTTGGCATCAAACATTGATGCAGCGAGTGCGTGGTCACAGCTTGCGCCGTTTATTTTTTGTAGCTCCGCTGTGGCGAGTTTCACTTCGTCCATGGTTGGTTCAGTGCCCAGCGGCTTCGCCGCACAACCGGTTCCGACAACTAACGCCAACAACGAACAACCCCAGATTGCGTGCGATTTCATCGAACATCTGTCCCGCGATTATTAGCGGGCGTCAACCACTACGTGCAGGCATACCGATGCTGTATGCTACGCTGCCGACAATGTTAGATCT
>JAYWHS010000666.1:0-3087 GCA_043777635.1 Kofleriaceae bacterium
GCCGGCAGCACGCCATCGGGCAAGAGCGACGACGAAATGTACGACAAAGCCGTGCATATCGTATCGAGCACTGGCAATGCCTCCATCTCGTGGGTCCAGCGGCAACTGCGCATCGGCTACAACCGCGCGGCCCGCCTCGTCGAGGAAATGGAAAAACAAGGCATCGTCTCCGGCCCCGATCACACCAACAAGCGCGAAGTGCTTATCGCGCGGTCGTAGCGAAAAGCGATTGCCTGACGAAGCAGCCGCCATCCGGCGCAACTAAATATTTTTATTACGGAACAGCGATTCCGATTTGGAAACGCGGTTCACCGGTCATTTGATCAACGGCAAGCAGCATGCCCGGTTTGAAAATGTAGAGATTCTGTGTTGGCGAGCTTGGGTGCGATGCGAAGAGGAGCGACCGGAAGTCGGCGATGGTGTCGGCAAATTCAAAATTGGATACCCTAGCGCTCGCACCGTGCCTGACTGTGCGTGCCCACTCCAACCTGCCAGCACGGGAGATCGAAGCGACGATCTCGACGACCTCCGTCACCGGCTCCACCTGCTTCGACTCGAAAGAGCCCGGTGCCGGGTTGTTTTCTCGATTGGAAAATCGGTACTCGACCATGTCGAAGAAAGCACGCGGAAATGCAAGTTCATAGCCGACTATGCGAGGACTAAAGTCGACGCCGTCATCCGGGATCGGGAGGCGGACCAACTGCCAGTCGCTGCCGTCGCGAAACACTGGGCCGCCAGCCATCAGCATCGCAGCCTGCACACTGGGGCCATCGCTGCGCATATCGCTACAGAACTCGTTGCTGCGACTTTTGCCTTTTTGCCGAGAGCAAACCTCGTTTGGGTAGCCACCGCTTGAGTCGGCTGGTGCAATCTTATCGAGAATCGCGTGAGCATTCTGCTGCGGGCTGATCGCGTAAAGGCTCGTTGTACCGGCACCAGGGCACGTTGTCGGTCGATCGCTGCGCACGTTGGCGAGCACCCCAGCGGCGCTCAGCACAATGCCGCCGTTGCGGCCGTCGTCTACAGCTATCCAGAAGCCTTCATCGACAAGGCACACACCGCCATATGCCCGCGTTGGCGGCACCGCCGCCGGGAACTCGCCAATCTTGAACGATGTGCCGCTATCGGCAACGAGCAACCATGTCCGCGCCCACGCAACCAAATAGCTACTTGGCCCCCGAAGCGTAAGCGGTACGTTTGGCACACTTGCCCGTGGGGCCCACTTTTCAGTGCGCAAGAAGCTGGATGGCATGGGCCCAATAGAAATCTGCCAACGCACGCTGCCATTACCTTCGTGGAGCACGACGAATTTGCCCTCGCCCTTGTCATCGACGAGACCAGCGACAGAACCATCTGAGCCGCGCGCAGGGATCGAGGCCCACGTCGTGCCAGGTAGGACCGTCGGTGGCGCAGAAAAGGCGGGCACCGCCCAGACGTTTGGGACTGGGCCGGAGAGCGTGACCAGGTCAGGGAACAACAATTCCTTAAAGGCGTAGTACGAAGGTACGCCGACAAACAGACATCCCAGCATGATGTACCAAATGGTTTTTGATCTCATGATTGGGAAAGTAGATTGTTGCCTGCCAATTTGGCTATCCTATGCACAGGTATTGACACGACCCCGGCGACCCCGGCGACCTGACCCCGGGCGACCGGCCCCGGGCGGCGACCTGCCCCGCGGCGACCTGCCCCCGGCGACCTGCCCCGGGCATGTTTTGCGGCGACCTGGCGGCGACCTGACCCGAGCATGTTTCCGGCGACCTGACCCGGGCATGTTTTGCGGGGCGACCTGACCCGGGCACGGGGCGACCTGGGGCGACCTGATCCGGACATGTTTTGCGCGGCGACCTGACCCGGACATGTTTTGCGCGGCGACCGGCGACCTGACCCGGGCATGTTTTGCGGGCGAGATTCCACTGTTGTCGCTAAGGACACCAGACACCACTGTCCGGTAGCCGGACAACTTGGCAAGACGGGGACGACATTTCAACCGCTTAGCGTTGGCACATCTCGCGCATCAGCACCGCCCATGCGACCACGCTTTACCCTGCCAGGCATGTACTATTTCCTCACGCGCCGATGCTCCATGCGGCAGTTTCTGCTCAAGGCCGACAAGCAAACCATCACCCTGTTTCTCTATGCGTTGGCCAACGCCGCCGCGTCCAGCGGCGTCAACGTCATCGGTTTCGTGGTGATGTCGAACCATTACCACATCATCGTGTTCGACCCGCACGGCCGCATCGCTGACTTCACGCATCATCTCAACACGCATCTCGCGCGCAGCTTCAATCGGTATTGGCAGCGCGGCGAAGCCATGTTCACGCCGGGCGGCTTGAGCCAAGTGCAGCTGCTCACGCGTGCTGATGTCATCGACAAACTCGCCTATACCTTGGTTAATCCCGTCGCCGCAGGACTCGTCGGCAAAGCCAGTGCCTGGGGTGGGCCGTCAAGCTGGGCCGCGATGAAACACAACACCGCCTTTCACACACCACGGCCTGCCATTCTGTATCGCACGTGTCGCCCACGCTTTGGCGACCTCACGTTGCATCTCGACGATGACGACCTACTCGGTGACCGCGCGACCTTCGTCGCCGAGGTCATGGCGCAGGTCCGCATCCGTGAACTCGCCTTCGAACAAGCGCGCCAAAAGGCCGACCAAGCCGTCCTCGGCATGGACCGCGTACGCGCACAATCCCACGAGGCTACCCCGGCGCGCCGCCATCCGATGTTTGGCTTGCGGCCGCACATCGCCAGTCGCAGCGTGTGGCACCGCGTCCAAGCTTTGCAACGCAACAAACAATTCTGCGCCGACCACGCCGCCGCCCGTGCCCGCTTGAACGCCGACCAGCCTCCCCATTTTCCCCTCGGCACCACAGCCATGTGGCACTTAATTGACCCGCCCTTGCGCTACGGTAAACCGCCCAAGGTCGACCTCAACCAGCGCGATGCCGCCGGCGCCTTGGTGTTTCACTAGCGCCGTAGCGCGACGACCGTCTGCGCACTCGCATTGCTCCAGCACAAGCATATATTAGCCCATTCAAAATCGTTCACGCATCTGGCCGGTCACGGCCTCGTCGCGTTTTCGGC
>JAYWHS010000667.1:0-10663 GCA_043777635.1 Kofleriaceae bacterium
TTTCCTAACAGCTCGGATCGCTTCCGGCTCGGTTACAGCTACCGCCTGTCATGGGGCGGCAACGAAGACTTTCAACGCGGCCGGCAAAAACCGCCGGGCTTCAAAGTGCAATACGATGATGACAAAGCGTATGCGTTTGTTGGGGTGAAAACCTCGCTGTACCTCGACCCTGACACCAAAGAAGAACTAGCTACCTCCGCAGTCCTTGCTGGTGCCGGTGTCGACATTACCGACATGGCCCGCATCGAAATCAACGGTGGTTATTTCGCGCGTGGCAATAACGAGTTGCAAGACGTCACCCGTGAGTCGGTGCAACTGTTTGGTGCTTCGGCCCAGCTGTCGCTGCACAAAGGCATGCCGGTGCAAAGTTCGATTGATTACCGGCTCTACAAGTTTGATGCCGACCGCGCGATTCAGTTCTTTCAACGCGCCAAATACCCAGGTGGGTTGTCGTGGTTGTTGATGACCGAAGCAACTTTGCTGGGGCAAACGCTGAAGGATCCCGAAAAAACTGGATCGACTACGATTCAATTCGCGACCGCTGGTGACGTCAACATCCGGGTGATGCTCAATCGCATCCGGCTGCGTTTTGACGCCCAGTACCGCAGCCTCGAATACGTGTTGCATTCGGTGCCTAGCTTGCCGACCTACTCAGCGTTTCCTAAAGAATACACCCCGGGCGGTGACATCTTTGCGGCTGCCGGTATCGACAAGAACTGGAACGATTCAGTAACGGTTGGCGTGCAAGCCGGTGTTGAACGACCAGCGATTTTGACTACGCCGGCAAGCATCCCCGGTGGCAGCACGTCGACTCCCGGCCGAACCACTGCCGTCATTCGCAGTATTGACCGCATCACGGTGTTACCGGTTGGCGAGTCTGCGGTTCCTATGTTTGCACTCAAACTGACCGGCCAAATTGATTTTAATAAATACTTCGCCGTGGTTGGCAATGCGTTTTTCACGTACGACGGCAACCAAACCCGTTTGAAACGCGACAACAATGAAGGCCTGTTCAGCTACGAGTTCGGCAACTTCAACCAGTTCGGTTTCAACGTAACGTTGCAAGCACGCATTTAGTTTTAGATACCAAGTCATATTACAGTCGCAAAGCCTGCTCGTTTGAGCAGGCTTTTTTGTTGGGATATAAACGAACAATTACATGATTTTACTAGGCTCTTTGATGTTTGGTTTCGTATCCGATAGTTGCACTCGTTGTAATGTATTTATTAGTCCATAATTATTGCATTGCATAGTATAAGGTCAATTACATAAACACGTTATTAGTAATATAAATTACTGATAATTTTTAAGGTAATCGCTAGATATCGCGTTGGTTACGCCGACAGTGGTTGTCCCCAGGATAGACTTACGGCTCGAATCGTATGTTTGTACGTCTGCTTGCCTCCATCTTCCGAAGCGCACCAAGTGCTGCGATTCGGCGCGTTGCCCGAGCCATCGGCAAGCGGTTGCGCAGCGGATTCAAGTACATAAATTCGGTTGGGATTTCGTTGGTAACCGGTGCAGCATGTCAGTCAGGCGTGACACCTAAAGTAGAGCCCGTCCCAGATCAGGTAAGCGTGCTCGATGAAAGTATCGTCGAATCGATGGCGCCAACTGGACCACGATCGCTGGGGAATTTTCACGTGACGTTTTACTACGTGATTGGCGAAGATGAAGTCGGTGCCAAGCCTGCGGTTGACACCAGCGTAACGCCACCCGATACAGCTGCGCTCGACCCGGTTTTAGACAATTCAGTCAATTTTGCTGCGGTCACAGCCAATGACCGAGTAACGCTTTACGCTGGCGGCAGCGACTGCGCGCCCATTGCTAACGTCTCGCATGAATTCGCTTCAGAGATTGAAATGCAAGGTACAGGCAAGCTACGCGATGGTCGGGTCGTGAACATTTGGGGTGCTTGTGCGTGTGAGCACTCGCCATGCTACCGCGTGACCGGCAACCAATGGGGCACGGCCGGTTCCGGTCGGTCGCTGGCACCATTTCGGACGGTGGCGGTTGACCCCAAGATCGTGCCACTTGGAACGCTATTATTTGTGCCTGCACTTGAAGGCCGGCGCATGCCGGGCCGGGCGCCGTGGGGCGGGTTCATCCACGATGGCTGCGTTGTGGCCGATGACACCGGCGGTGGCATTGATGGCCATCAACTCGACTTTTTTGTCGGCCGGAAATCGTATTATCGAGCGCTTTCCTCGCGTGGCGGTTCCCACTCCTGGGCTCGCTCGGCCGAGGTTTTTGACGGCTCAAAGCAGTGCGATCGCAAGGACGGCAAGGTCAATCGGACCGCGCCTGAGACGCTCTAGGAGCCTGGTGTTACATGGTTGCGGATTCCAAAGGCCTGGGCCGATCCGCGCGCCTGGCGGCGTTGTCGCTTGCGCTTCCGATGCTCATTGGCAAAAGCCAACTGCGCTTCGGTTCGCACTCCGCCTGGCCGGGCACGTGGCTTGGCCACAGGCCTATGTGTGCCTGAGTCTGGCCACGGACGTTGTCGCGTACCCGGGACTCCGCCTTGCATCTGGGCTTCCTTACTCATGTAACACCTGCCACCTAACTCGCTGCCGGGCTGAGGCTTTTTCGCGCTGCGTCGAGCGGCAGCAGCCGGAGCTATTTGCGTGCCAACAACACGCGCGCCGCTTCGATTCGGACTTGGCCGCTGGCGTCAGCTAATGCTGCCACCAGCCCGGCCGTGACCACGCGACCCGTGCGATGCGCAGCGGCCGCAGTAGCGCGTTGGTCAGCGGTGAGTGCGCGTTCGGATACAAATTTCCCCAAGGCCGCAGCGCCACGGTTATCGTCGTACATGGCAAGATCGGTGGCAGCAGAGAGTCGATCGTCAAATTCAGCGGAGGCTTCGAGAATGCTGACGAAAACCGCAAATGCCACCGTGGTTTGCGCTGGGTCTTTGCGGCTGGCGTTGGCAAGGGCGCGGGCTGCCGCCAAGCGTACGGTGGGGTGTGGGTCTTGCGTCATTTCGACATAAAATGGCACTGCGGCGGTATCGCCGATGGCGCGCGCTGCAACATTGACCGCTCCAGCTCGCGCTGCGTAATTTTCTGCTTTGCGGGCGCGTTCAAACACCGCAAGCACCAAGCTTTGGTCTTTGGTGGCCAACGCGGATACGGCGGCGAGCGCGACGGTGGTGTCTTCGTCTTGGGCCAGCGGCCGGAGCAGATCATCGGCACCGGCAGCTTTGGCCAGCTCAATCGCGCCTAACCGGGTGGCGAGACCTTCGACCGCAAGTTGCGCATGGGCTAACTCGGTAAGATTGAGCTTGAGTTTGTGCGAAATAACAATTTTGGCGAGGGCCCCTGCGGCCGCGCCCCGCACGCCGTCGTCTTTGTCACGCAACCGGCCACGGAGGGTGTCGACGGAATCAGCATCGTCGAGTTGGCCAAGCCAGCGGATCGCTGCACGGCGTGCGCCGGGATCGCGATCGGTTGCAGCGGCCCGCAGGTCGGCGATAGCCGGCTTGCCGACTTTTTTGCCAATGCCATTGATGGCGATACGGCGAACTACCGGATCGTCGTTTTTAAGCATGTTTTCGGCGATCATCGCGGCATCGGGATGCGAGTTGATTACCGCCACCGCTGCTGTCACCGCCACTTGCGGATCTTTGTCGTCGAGCGCCGCATACACTTTTTCGGCGAGCGCTTCGATCTGGGCTTCTTCAACGCCAGCGATGGCTGCCATGCGCACGCGTGGGGCTGGCGAGTTAAGGCCTTGCGCCAACGTAGCTTGAGCCAGCTCGCGCAGAATGACACCGTCGTCGCTGCGGCGCTGGCGCTGATAGGCCGCATAGGTTTCGGTCATCGCAGCCGAGTCGCCAAGGGCCAGCTCGGCACGTAGCTTCATGCGCCAGGCATCGTCGTCGCTGCCGTCGCGTTCAATGGCGGCAGTTGCAGCCTTGCGGCTTGCTGCGTAATCACCCGCTTCGTAGTGGCTCACCGATGCGCGCACTGGTGCCGATGCGCAGCCGGCGAGGCCGGCGCTGGACAGCCCGATGACTAGATTCGCGACAAAACCAGACCGCCACAAGGAGCTTTTCATAACGCTGATAGTGACTCAGGACGTCGAGCGACGCCAGGGCATGTGGTTTTTCGTCTGGTTTCGACGAGACAAATAGCTGCAACTAGTACATCCAACTATCGATGCCGATCACGTAAGCGCATGTGATCGAAACGCTTACGCTTTCCTGGATCGTCTTGAGCGTACTCGGCGCTCACGACCACCAACGTCGGATATCCGCGCTCGAAACATGCAGGCGGCCTCGCTCCCCAGCGTTCGCTGGGTTCGCTTTACCTGCGCGCACACGCTTCCGCTTTCGAACTTGAAGCAGTACTCGACATCGCACGATGCTGCGGCTTCAATGCCATCCATGATCGCGCGCCACCAGCCTTGGCCGGTCACGTTGTTGTTGATGTCCACCGCCTCGGGGCGTCGTCGGTAAGGCTGCCGTAGCCGTCGGCCGAGCACCGAGTGAGCCGCTACGCTTACTGAGGATTTTACCCAGATTCTTTACGTGCGCGGGATTGATACTAGGTTGCCAGTTTCGCGCCACTCGGGTCCTATGCTCGGCCCCGGTCGGTTGCCAATATGCTACCGTTGCACCGTGTTTCCAGCCGCATTACTGTTTGATCTTGACGGTACCTTGGTCGATTCTGAACGCGAATCGGCCGAAGCAATGGCACGGGTGTACGCCACTCAATATGGCGTAACCATTAGCCAAGCCGATCGCGACTACGTGATTGGCCGGTCGTGGGTGGCTATTTATCAACGCATGCAGGAGTTGTATCCGCGCGTTGCGCTGTCGCGAGCCGATTTGATCGCTGCGGTGGCGTTGGTGCGCGAGGATGTTTTTACCGAAAGTGGCATCACCATTTTACCAGGTGCGCGCGAATTGTTGGCGCGCAGTGCGGGCATGCGGCGAGCATTGGTAACCGGCAGCTCGCGGGTTGAAGCAGCGCAAGCGCTCAAGCATTTGGGCGACCATGCGCGTTTTGATGTGGTCATGGCAGCAGAAGATGTGGAGCATTCGAAACCTCACCCCATCGGCTATTTGCAAGCTGCCGCAGCGCTGGGCGTGGCGCCGGCTGACTGCGTTGTGATTGAAGATTCACAGGCCGGCATCGCCGCTGGGCGCGCGGCCGGTTGTACGGTAGTTGCGGTGGTGGCTGGCAATTTTGCGCAGTGGGATCAGTCCGGGGCCCATCATATCGTTGCCACCCTCGAAGTCCTGACGCCCGAATGGTTAGCCAGCTGCATGGCTGTTGGTTTTCATGCTAGGACGCCAGCGTGAAGCTGCCAGCGCGCGTCACCGTGTATGAAGTGGGTCCGCGCGACGGCCTGCAAAACGAATCGCGTCAGGTGCCGACCGCCGACAAGATTGCGTTTATCGACGCGCTCAGTGATGCTGGCCTCCGTCACATTGAAATCACTAGTTTTGTGAGTCCCAAATGGATTCCGCAACTTGCTGATTCGGCGGAAGTGGCGCGTGGCGTTACCCGGCGCGAGGGCGTGCGGATGTCAGCCTTGGTACCAAATCGGCGCGGACTCGACGGAGCGATGGCGGCCGGCATGAAAGAAATCGCAGTCTTTCTATCGGCCTCGGAAACTCACAACAAAAAGAACGTCAATAAAACAATCGCCGAGACGCTGGCTGCGTTTGAAGAAGTTGTGCCGCCAGCGCTGGCCGCAGGTATCGCTGTGCGTGCCTATGTCTCGACGGTGTTTGGCTGTCCGTATGAAGGCGATGTTGATCCCGGGCGGGTGCTGTCGCTAACCCGCGAGCTGCGCGCGATGGGCGTGTACCAAGTATCGTTGGGTGATACCATCGGCGTTGCGAATCCACGCCAAGTTGAAAGCTTGGTGGCTCAGGTACTCGCACAAGAGCCGGTGGACGCGATTGCTGTCCATTTTCACGACACCCAAGGCACCGCCCTCGCCAATTGTTTAGTGGCCATGATCCAAGGCGTGACCACGATTGATTCGTCTGCGGGCGGCTTGGGTGGTTGTCCGTATGCGCCAGGCGCGTCCGGTAATTTGGCCACTGACGATTTGGTTGCGATGCTCGACAGTATGGGCGTTGAAACCGGCATCAATCTCGACAAGTTGGTGGCAGCATCGCGGCAAATTGCGGCTTGCATTGGCCACGAGTTGCCGTCGAAGTATCTTAAAGCTCACGTTGGCAAGCAGGCGCGTTCGCGACGCCGTGCTGAGATGGGCCCGGCGTAAACACCTTGCTGGCTTCGCTACGCGGCGGCACATGGTTGCAAATACTCGGTGCGTGTTGGGTAATTGTGATGACACCGGCCTGTAACTTGGTGTTCACCGGTGGCAGCCCGACAGCGGGCCAGCATGATGAAGACGATGATGGCGCGCTTGATGACGCCGATACTTGTCCGTTTCTGGATAATGCCGATCAAGCCGATGCCGACAACGATGGCGTTGGTGATCGCTGCGATACGTTGATCCCGGTGCCAGTGGGCTCGATCGAACGCAACAAGCTTGCGGTGTTTCTGCCGTTGACGAACACCGCGAGCACGCTGTTTCCGGCACCGTTTCAAACCGGCGACGTGCAGTGGTCGCGCAATGCTGATGATTTTTCAGTGGCACCGAATCAAACCAGCACGCTGGAAATTGCGGTGCCGCTGGCGAGCGCGAGCGTTTGGCTGAATTTTGTGATTACTGACGTGCCCCAAGGCTTCAATGCCATCCAGTTGCAGGCGATTCGCGTCGAAGGCCCCAAGCGAACAGCGTTTATCGCACGCATCGTGCCGAGCGTGGTGGCGGCACCTAGTCCTGGGCTGTTTTTCGAACTTGATCGTTTGCCGATTGAATCGGTGTCGCCGTTGCAATCCACGCCGATGCCAGCGGGATTGCAAGTGAATGATCGTGGCAGTTTACGATTGAATTTGTCAGGGTCGACCAACCAGATCAGTGCCCGTCTTGAACTGATCACCGCTACCGGGCTAGCCGAATACGACCTGCTCGGCAGCCAGGCCAATTACGTTGGGGTAACCAAAATGCAGATCGTCGTCGAGGGCTTTGGTTTACGGGTCACGTCGGTCGCCGTGATCGAGAAGTTGTGAAGCAACCTGGCCAACCTGCGCTGCGACGTTGCCTGGTTGCCGCCGCTGAAAGTTGAAAGGCCCAGTACCGGCCCTGCGGGTTTCGATCTAGGCTCGCACTATGTCAGACCTTCTTCAAGTTGAGCGTCGCGAACACGGTGTTGTTTGGATTACCATCACCCGGCCCGAAGCGCGGAACGCGTTGTCGCGCGCACTCAACGTCGAGTTGCAAGAGCTTGCACTTGAATTGAGCGAAGAACGCAATGTCCGCGCCGTGGTAATCACCGGCTCGGGTGACAAAGCGTTTTGTGCTGGCGCTGATCTCAAAGAACGTCGCGGCGTGTCGGCCGATGACACGGGGCCGTACATCAACGCTATCAGCCGAGCGATTGGCAATATCGGAGATCTGCGATGTGTAACGATCGCAGCGATGAACGGTTCGGCCTACGGTGGCGGACTTGAGTTGGCGTTGGCGTGTGATTTTCGCATCATCGTCGAAGGCAGCGAAGTGGGCCTCACAGAAGTTCGGTTGGGCATCATGCCCGGTGCCGGTGGTTCGGTTCGCTTGCCGCGCTTGATCGGCGAAGCCCATGCTAAAGAACTTATTTTGTTGGGTCGACGGATTTCGGCGCAACGGGCGTATGAGATCGGCTTGGTCAACCAAGTGGTGGCCCCCGGCGGCTTGCAAAGCGCGGTCGATGCCATGCTCGTGGAGTTGCGTGGATGTGCGCCGCTATCCGTGCGCTCAGCCAAAGAGTCGATCGAGCGAGCCACCCAAAGTGATGTAGAAACCGCGATGCGGATCGAGCGTGAATGTTACGATCAAACACTGTACAGCGATGACCGCAACGAAGGCCTGGCTGCATTTGCCGAAAGTCGGCCACCGAATTTCACCGGACGTTGAGCGCTGGGCGTTGGCGGGGTTCGTCGGCCCTTAGCGACGCTGCGGCAACGTCGCTAGCAAGTTCTGCACAGTGTAGCGCCAGCGCACATCGGAACGTCATGCAGTTGCGTCACGCTGCTGTGGGGGTGATGGGCGCGCTGGCCCAAGATGTGCTTTAGGTTGCGTTGAGTTCCGGGTTCCGGAACTCTCGACGCAGCTGCGTCAGAAAGCTCGACTATGAATCGCTCTCCATTATTTTTGTTTTCGCGTCCGGTCCGCCAGGCCGCAGTCTTGCTCACTACCATGCTGTTGGCCACTGCCTGCGGCGATAATGGCGGCAAGTCGAACGCCGACGCGGGCCTCACGGTCGATGCCAAGGTCAATAATCCACGCAACCCGAATGGCCTTGGACCAGCACCGGTAAACATTGGCCAGCCTACTGACCTCACGCAAGCTGGTGCCTATGTGTTGATGGCCAAAACCGGGATCACCAATGTCACAGGCTCGGTGATCACCGGCGGTCATCTCGGCCTGAGTCCCGCACCTGCTGGCGCACTCACCGGTTTTAGCGAAATCGTGGATGCATCGGGTCTGTTTTCGACATCGGCGTCGGTGATGGCGCCAAGCAAAATTTATACAACGGGCAATACCTCGCCGACGCCAACCAACTTGACGACCGCAGTGCTGAGCATGCAGGCCGCGTACACTGATGCTGCGAGTCGCACCAACCCGGATAAACTCAACTTATCCGATGGTAATCTGGCAGGCCTGACGTTGGCCCCGGGCTTGTATCGTTGGGGCTCGGTGGTCACCATCAATGCTGCCATCACGTTTGCTGGCGGTGCCAACGATGTTTGGATTTTGCAGATTTCAGATAAGTTGGTTTTGAGCACGGCAACGTCAGTGATTCTCAGCGGTGGGGCACAGGCCAAGAATATTTTCTGGGTCGTCGCAGGCCAAGTTACAATTCACGCTAACGCGCACTTCGAGGGAGTATTGTTTGCGCAGACCGGCATCACAATGCAGACCAATGCATCGTGGACCGGCCGCGGGCTGGCGCAATCACTGGTAGCTCTCGACGACAATCGAATCACTGCGCCGTGAGTTTGCCGTTACGCGCGCAACATTCGGTCGGCCGCTATGCGATCGGCTGATACAATTGGGTTTTCCATTGGGTCGCGGGTAACCCTGATTCCGGTCCGGTTTCATAGACTTCGCAAAGCCAGCTAGCGCGTTCGAGATCTTGCGCCGTCATCCATTGGCGCAACTGGGGCCAGGCTTGGTGCAATTGTTCATACGGGCCGAGGTAACTCGCAGTTGCAGCTCGCGCTGGTTCAAGTACTTTGCTTTGTACCCGGCCGATTGCAGCGATCATCGTTTTTACTGGAACACAAATGTCGAAGTCCCACGCCTCGGGGGTAATCCGGTAGTGGATTGTAAACCAGCTACCGGTGACTTCGAGATTTTGCGCTTTGACGGCTGCAAAAATTTCTTGGATACCAGGGCCCATGGAATTTTGAATTTCATGCTTTGCGATGTCGAGGTGAATAAAAGCCACCGGCCCTTGGGGCGTGGTGGCCAGCCCCGGTGCCGTAATGATTGGTTGGATGATCTCAGATGTGGTCATGATTTGGCGCTTTCGAACACAGTTGGCTCACGAAGTGGTTGTTGCAATCACTGGCGACCGCCGCAACCAAGGCTACGCCAGCACTACCCTTGGTACCAGTGTAACTACAAGTTGGTCCGCGATCTGCAATGACATCCGGTATGCCAGTCATTCGCCAATTCCTGCAAAAGTTTGGATACGTCAAACTAGCCGATTTTGGCCTGCTGCTCGATGCTGATGATCGCATCGTAAGCGTGCAGGATAGCCTGATCGACGCATCAGGCGGCCGGGTAGTGGGCTGGCGGGCCTGCGATAGTGGGCCCCGCTTCGAGCATTCGCTCGTTCGCTCCATATCTGGGCCCGCAGTTTTGCCGCGATGGCCGGGGCCTGCCTCCCCGGGTGCGACGACCCTAGTAGCCAGTGCAACCTCGGGTGTGGTGTCAGTGGAAGGCAAGGCGGTTGCCGCACTCGACGAAGATGAATGGGAATGGACGATCGCGTTAGCGCGAGCGCGATCTGCCCCGGCGCTGCAACTGCAACCTGCGCCGCTAGCTCGGGATGTTGGAGCTCAACGGCTCGAAATGCCTCCACGAACTCGCGCGCAAACCGTGCCACCACCGGTGGGTAGGCCGCCGAGTATTGGATTTGTTACTGCCGATACGGTGGTTCAACCGGTGTTTTTTGCGCCATTGACTCGCGCTGCGGATTCACCGCCGGCGAGGCCCGCAGTGCCGCAGCGAAAGGCGACTGCACCGGCAAGCGTTGCGCCTGTGCGGCCCGCATTCACGCCTACACCGCCGCCATTGCCAAGCGTGCCTCGGTTGCTGACACGGCCGACTACCGAGCTGAATGCAGCTCCACTACGAAGATTTCCCAAAGGCACCGAACCGTTAGATCCGGTCGCCTTGCGTGCGAAACTTGCACAACCATTGCCGCCGCAGCGTCCATGCGCAACGACCCAAGCGTCGGGCGCACTGCGGAGCTAAGTCCTCGCGCATGAAATACGTACCCTTCGTTGTGCCAAGCCATCGCGACTGGCTGGGTTGCTCAACAAACACAAACCGCTGGGGATCAATTTGCATTGCCGGTAAC
>JAYWHS010000668.1:0-3079 GCA_043777635.1 Kofleriaceae bacterium
AGTACGCCGTCATTGTCGGTGTCGGTGTCGCGGTTATCCGGCACACCATCACCGTCGGTATCGGCCGGAGTTAAGCCGCCGCCCGCCGAGGCCGGCACACCGTTCGAGCCAATCGCGCCATCGGCTTGGCCATCGCGTGGTGTGGTATCGGTGCCGCCGACTTCGTCGACATCATTGACACCGTCGCCATCGGAGTCGAGGTCAAAGCTGTCGACCGTACCATCACCGTCGGTATCGGTGGTGCATGTCGCGGCTTGAAACTGGTAACCCGCGACATATCCATAACTTTCAAACGATTTTTCGCCCCATACAATAGGGATGAAGGCTTGGTCCGCGCTAACTACGTGGTCGCCGGCCGCCACCACAATCTGCGAAAACGAAAAACCACCGGCTGGGTATGCTGTCCACGTCGGTGAAACTAACACTCCGTCAATTTTTAAGCTCGCGATAGCCACGGTGGGCATCGAGACGATTAGGGTGTTGACGTTATCCGCTGCAAGCGCTGCAAATACCGCTGAACCCACAGCATTGGTTTTGCCGGGCAGCATGATAAATGCTGGATCGCCCGTGCCACTGGTATCGCCTTTGGCGATGATGTACGCCAGCGTCGGCAATGACGTGGTGATATGGGCATTACTACCGGTTTGATTGATGAATTGACCGGCGTTGATCGTGCCAACCGCCGTGCCGTTGACACTGACGACGGTGCCATCTTGCGATGCCACTACGCGATAATCGGTGTTTTGCGGAATCGTTGGCACAAAGTACTCGGAGGCCCAGGCGTTAACCGGGAACAACATTTCTTCGACGTGATCACACGCACCAACGCCGGTATTGAGGCAGCCAACGCCTGAATTGACGGCTATGGGTTTATCTGAAGAAACTCTCAAACCGGTTGCATCACCGTTTACCGATCGCAAAAACGCTTGCCCTTTATTAAGGACAAATGGCGCACTGCCGGTGATCGTAACGGTGGTGTTGTCTTCGCTCGCTACAATGCCAACTTGCGATGGCGAATTAAATATATTGGGGTAGCCCGCCACGCGATAGTCCGTCCCAAGCAGCGCTGTCGGCAACACGGTAAATGCATCAACGCTGAAAGGCCGAAAGTTGTTGGCGAACATAGTAGCTGGTGCTGAAGTCACCACGTGCACAGCTTTACCGTTGGAAATAACGTTCGGCGTTAGCTCGCGCGCCGCGCCAACATCAACCTGCAGTAGTCCCGAGGCAGGGATGGTAACCGGCGTTCCCAGGTTGATGGTTACTGTCGTGCCTGCAGGTCCTGCAACGAAAATATCGCGTCGGCCGCCGGTGTCGAAGTTAGGGTTGAACATCAACCAGAAATCGGTGCCAGCCAAAGACTCCGCTGGACACTCAACTTGGTCGAGTATGCCGTCGTTGTCGTCGTCGAGATCCGAAAGATCTAAGATGCTGTCGTTGTCATTATCGCCGAGTACCTTTTGCTCAACTTGAGAGACGTTGCGATCATCGTCGCCACCGCCTCCCCGCCCGCAGGCCGTTATGGCCGCGAGTAAGCCCACTACGCCGAAGCTATAATTCCTCAAATTCACCAGAACCTCCGTATATGTTTTTCGCTGCACCAGCCACCCCGGCCACATTCGACTAAGAATAATTTCTCAGCCGTGCACTAACTCGTCGATCCATCGCAACCGTTGAACGTCGTCGCGCACTCGCAGTTTTCGCCGTAATGCGGTGTGCGCACATGTGCGAACACCGTTGCCAACGAACTACTACGACTACCTTGCGCGACGTCATGCGCAGACCAATTGAGCAAATACCGTTCCAAGCAAACGTGGTAGTTCGCGACAGTTCTGTTCCAAAACTGGTTCAATCTGAAACGGACGCGGCAACGATTGTTTCGATGTCGAACAACCGTGTCTCAGCGACGTGCCGCCGGGTGCAGCAAAAAATGTAGCAACGAATCGTAGGCCGGCAGTGCTTAGTGCAGCTATTCAACTACCGGCGCGACCGTGCTCACCGCTGCCCCAAACCACGGTTGGCCGGCGTTCATCACCAGCTGGCCCTGGCCGGTGGTGCGGTCGATCAAAACAAAATCACCGTTGTTGGCAAAACCAAAAATTTTATTTTTCCAGAAGCCTAGGCCCCAGAGATCGGCGTAGCCGGTAGAGCTGCCAACCGCAGTGGCCACGAGTGCAGGTGGCGTGAGCTTTTGCAAAACATCGTTGCCGCCAGGGTCAGCAGTGAGAAACACGCCAAGGCCAGCGACGGCCACGATGTCGCCGCTCGATGTGACAGTGCCACCCATGCGACCGATCACGCTGGTGGTTCCACTGGCCAAGTCGACTCGGAAAATATTGCCATCGGAGTTTCGGCTGGCAATCAAAATATCGGCACCAGTGCTGTTGAGCAACGTAGCCGGCACAAACGTCAAACCGTTAAAATTGCCAGTGAGGCGGTTGTTCAATCGGCTGGCCTGTGCGGTTTGTGGATTCACGCGGTACACCGAATCAAACGAGATGCCGATCATGTCGCCGGTTTGATCGATCGCGAGGTCGGTCATTTCATCGGCTCCATTGGACCATGCGAAGTTACCGACTTTACTGATCGCCAAGGTCTCGGGGTCGACACGAAACAGCGCTGTGGAAGTATGCGCGTAGACCGATGTCACCATGGTTTGTGCGCCGTCGTTGCGATTGCCATCGCCGCCAGGTACCGCATCGCCAGACCCGCCATCTACCTGCCCCCGTGGCACCGGACCACAGGCCGTGAGCCCAGCACAAATTAATGCAACACTTGCAATCTGCATGGGCCGACACTACGCATTGAAGCCTGCAGATTGCAGCAGCTAGTTGCATCATCAGCTTACAAAATTGGCGTATGCCCTAGCCGATTCTATCGGATGGTTTGCGCCAGCTTGGCGCGCAGGCTACTCGATTGGCCGGGGCTTTGATGCCGATCTCGATCCATAATTGATAATAATTTCAAATATATACAAGTAAGCCTACATTGGAACACCTATTGCTTAGGGGATGTGTAGAAACTCAATAGGAACTTATTTATGAAAATCGCTATGCATCTCGCTTTCGCTCTAACCGCT
>JAYWHS010000669.1:0-3077 GCA_043777635.1 Kofleriaceae bacterium
GAAAAATCCACCATGTTGCGCACCGACTTCATCGCCGGTGCCGCCGCCATGCTGCAAGAAATGCAAGACGCCTTGTTCGCGCGCGCGTTGGCGTTCCAAAGCAGCAACACCCGCGTCATCGATACCAAAGAAGATTTCTACGCCTACTTCACGCCACCACCGAGCAAAGACGCCAACGCACCGACGCCTATCCACGGCGGCTTTGCGCTCACCCACTTTTGTGGCGATCTCGATCTTGAAACCAAGATCAAAGATGACCTCAGCGTCACGGTGCGGTGTATTCCGCTCGACGGTGAAGGCGATGCCACCGCCTACGACACCACGCCGGGCATCTGTCCGTTTACCGGCAAGCCTAGCGCCAAGCGCGTAGTGTGGGCCAAGAGTTACTAGCTCGAGACCTGCAACCAGCGCTGGCTCACTTCCATTCTTTGGAAATTTCGCCGGGCGTTTTACCGACCGGTGCCGGTTTATAGTAGCGATCGTGATGCCGTTCCATGTCAGCGCTGATAATACAGTCGATCACATTGTTGAGCTGTAGCGTCGCGGTCGCAACATCGCTTTTTAACTCACCCCCGTCGGTCCAGGCGTCGGTGGCCAGCCCGTTGACAAATTTAAATCGGACCACCAACGCAGCATCTTTGCCGCAGTGCTGAGACACGTGTGAACCATCACGCAGCGCAATTTCGGCTTGAAATTTACTGAACTTAGCAGGTGACGTCTCGATGTAGTTGTACGAGACCTCCGCGATTTCTTGCATCCAGGTATCCGCGCCTTGCTGATGAGTACCGTTCATGCCGTCCCCGGTCATCCGTGTTCCCCAAATCGCCATTTGTTGGTTCAACAGTGCAGCAAGTTTGGGATTCGAAATATTGCCGGGCTTCTGAACCTTATCCCGCGAAATGAAATATCCAATAGCCAAGCCTCCGACCACTGCACCTATACCTACCGCTACGATCGCACCATTTTTCATGCTTCATCGTGGCACGGTCACCCAGCTCGCACATGGGCATTCATCAACAATGCGTAAAAAACCGGGATATGCTGCGCGCGTGGAGCTACCAGCGATACGAATCCTTTTGTTGTTGGCATGCACGCAACCTGTGACATCAAGCGCCGCAGCAGGCCCAGCCACTGCAACGCCTGCGCCGGTTGTCGATACCAGTCGGCCACCTGCGCCGCTCCCTGTCGTGCCACCACAACCGCCTGCGACCATGGCGGATTTTGCCGCAGCGATTCCGCCGTGCGCGCCGGCTCGGACGGTTTGCATCGGGATTCGTATTCATCTAAGTACGCAAGATGGCGCACCCTACGTTGCACCGACGTGGCTTGCCGAGCAGTTCGCCTTTGCCAATCGCATGTTCGAACCAATCGATGTCAGTTTTGAATTGCACGCGGTAACCACGATTGATCTCCCGCCAATCATTAACGGTCGCAAAGTTCGCGATGCTGTGAGCAGAGGCATCGCGCCGGTGCGGGCCATTGATGTGTTTGTCGTCGGTGCCCTCGCAGATCTTGAAGATCCGCGTTTTCCATTATTCGGCGTGCACTGGCGCCCTGCGGTAGGGCCCCGCTCCGAGCGTGCGCTCGCTCGCTCCGATGCAGGCCGACGCTACATCTTGCTCGCGTCGTATGCATGGGGTCGAACCATGGCCCATGAACTTGGCCACTTTTTCGGCTTGCCGCATTCAACCTACGCCATCAGCATCATGAACAAGACCTTACGCACCGAGCCACCGCTTGAACAGCGCCGCTTCTCCGATGAAGAAGTCCCCCTCATGCAAAGAGCGTTGCGATCGATGCTCAAACGCAAAGAACTAGTGGCCCGGTCACCAGCACGCTAGGTAGTGTTCCTACAATCCCCGTCGATCCTCGTTCGTCGCCACCTGCGCCCCGTGCCCTCGTTGTTGCCCGGCATTCACTCCACGCTAGGCAATCTTGGCTGCGTGGCCTATCGCACACCATGCCCAAGAGTGCAGCCCTAAACAAGGTACCGAGTTGAGCGACGTGGTACCGCCAACCTCATGGAGGCAAGGACGAGCGGGGCACCGAGTTACGCTTGCACCGCGTTCCGTTCATGGAGCCTGTGTGGGTTGGTTACGATCGTCGCGATCTTTTGCGCCTGGTGTGAACCTGTGTGGTCGGACGGTTGGTATCAACTCGCCATCCAACGCCAACATCCGTTGTCGCTTAGCGGGCTCGGCAGCGTTGCAATCCACAACTACCTGCACGGCAATCCGCGTGTGGGCGAACTACTAACCTACATTTTATATGGCATTGGTCCGCTGGCCATTGTGTTGAGCACACTGATCAGCGCGGCTGTACTCTGGGCGCTCGCGACGATTGGCTTAGCGCGCCGACCGCGCTGTCATGACGCGCTCTACATTACGACGCTGCTAGCAGTGCTATTGGTAGCCGTACCGCGTGTCGGCCCGATGTTTTTCTTTCGTCCATATCACGCCAACTACATCGCCGGCGCACTACCTGCACTGCTGCTACTGGCGATGTGTCGATGTTATCTCGCGGGTACACTGCCACTGCGACCAGTACAGCTACCTTTGGCGATTGGGCTAGCGCTCGTCGCTGGCATGGGTAATGAGCACACGGGGCCAGCGGTGTTCGCAACCTTGGTCGGCACGGCGGTGTTAGCCCTGCGGAAAGGCCAGTTGCCTCGATGGTTAGGCGCTGCGCTCTTCGCATTTGCACTAGGGTACCTCGCACTCTTGGTTGCGCCCGGCCAAATGCAACGCTACGCCGGCGCAGCCCAACCCGGGCTATGGGCCGCCGTGCATGCGCATTGCGTTGGCTCGGCCTTCGCGATTGTAGCCATTGGGCCAGGCCTAGCTATGTGGATGCTCCCGTGGGCGTTGTTGGCAGTCGGTGACTATCGTCGCAGTCGCAGCTTGTTCACGGTGGGCAATCAAACTGCAACAGACCCAACCGCACCATCACATGCACGGGCATTCGGCGTCGCATGTCTCTTCGCTGTTGCAGTGGGGCTCACGCTGCTGGCCTCGCCAAAGCATGCACCGCGCTTGTATTTTGCGAGCACCGCGCTGCTCGCATGCACCGGTGTCGCT
>JAYWHS010000670.1:0-3076 GCA_043777635.1 Kofleriaceae bacterium
GTGATGAAAATGCCTTTGGTGACGCCGTGGCCGGTTAAGGCGCCAATGAAAGCCTGAATCGTTGGTCGATCAATCGCGCGATCCGGGGCGTATCGTTTAGCTTGGATAAAGATCTGATCGAGGCCAAGTGCGTCTTGGTTAATACAGCCATCGATGCCTTCGTCGCCTGAGCGCCCCATGTGACGTGCTGCTTCGGAATGTGAACCGCCATAGCCCATTTTGATCAGCACATCGAGAACGAGTCGCTCGAAGAATTCGGGCGATCGTTGCAGAATTGCATCAAGTAATTTTTGGCGAGTTTCAGATTGTAGAGTTTGAAACGCTGCGTCGAGGGCTTCGGTCGGTGTTTGAATTTCACTACTCACGGCCTCGACATTTTCGGAGGGGTTGACGTGCCAAGCTGCTTCCCAGCCATCAGCTTTCCGTAAGTGTTTAACAGTCAACGTTGGATATTCTTTTAGCCAAGCTTTGCCTAGGTCGGTGGCTCGGTAGGCTTTGTCCTCGTGTTTTTTGATCAGTCCGGCCTTGGTTAGGTAGGTCATGGCCCAGCCGGTGCGATGGGCTACCTTGGTGACACCACCACTGGGGATGGTCTCGGCTTGCTCATCCTGCGTTAGGTGCAGGTGTTTGACCATGGCAGGCCACGCAGACTTACGTGTCACGGATGTGTGACTTGCAAGTTCAAGGATCGGTCGAAACAAGTCTTCATACGTTGGAATTGCCACGCCTGGACCGTACCGCGTGGGAGCGGGCGGGTGTTGCTACGCGCCCGGTAGTATTTGGCCGATACACGCGCTCGGACTTAGCGCAAGGTGATGCGGGCAAGCCGAACATCACCGCGAAACGGCTCGGTCGGGCGCGAGTAGCTGATGACAATTTCGCGGGCGTCAGCCGAGCGAAGTTCAGGATGTTCAATGATGACGTAGTTCGATGCATCGGCTGATGTCGGCGCAAAGATGCCGGTGCTGCCGTCGGCACTCGCTGCTATTTCGACGGGTGCACTCCATGGTCCTTCGATGAGATTCGCCGTACGCAACTGCACGGTGCTTGAAAGGATGCGGCCGGTGATCGCCAGGAAGCGGCCGAGGTGAGGATTCCACGAAATCGTCGGCGTGCCACCGAGCCCGTCGATCACAACCTTTGCACGCGTGATATCAGTTTGCCACGCGCTACCGTCGAAGAACATATAAGCGGCACGCGTGCCAGCGGCGGCCACCGGGGCCCGACCCATTTTGCAGCCGATGTTGAGGAAGCCAACGCTGTTGCATGCCAACGCATACACCATGCCGTTGTCCACCGACTGCGGCATAAACAGCGGTTCATGCGGTGCGAATAGATCACCCGCGACACGGGTGGCCACCGTGGCATCGACGGCGATCCGCGCGGTACCCACGCCCATGCTGTCGTAGCCGGTGCCGTTGCTGCGTTTGATGCGCTGAAAAATCACCAAGCCTTCGGCGTCGCCGGTGTCGATCATGGTGCCGGGCCACAAGGCCCAACCGTCGAGCGGCGCGGTTTGGTTCTGCGCCAATTCCGCTGCGGTGTAGGGAATCAATTGTGCAGGAAATCCACCGGCGTCAACAGGTTGGGTCAGCACCAGCGGAGCATCCACCGAACTCCAACCACCGGTGGCGCTGAGCACGTTGCTGTTGTCGACGGGGTTACGAGCCTGCAAAAATGTATCGCCAAAGGTCCACAATATTCGGCCACCCAACAAACCGGCCGGTCCGCCGTCGCGGCCGACCACGGTTGTCGAAGGTTGCGGTAATTGGCCCAAATCAACTACCCGTTCAACTACCAGCTCGCGCACGACTGCGTCGGTTGCAGCGTCTGTCGATTCGGGGCTGCTGCTGCAAGCCAGCAGACTCAGCAACCCAACCGCAGTTGCCGCGACCGCGAGCGTCGCGCCCAGACTTCTCGCACGCCATGCGCCGGTTGGGTTCATCATGAAGAGTGTTACACGCCAGCTCGTGGTTTTGTAACCTGTGATTGTGTTGCCTCGGTAAAACCCGTAGGTGTGGGGCCAGCGCCAGCGTTGCGGTGCACCGTCAGCGATTCTTTTTACGCGCAGCCTTTTGCGCTTTGCGTTTGGCTTTGCTGATGTCGTTGCCGGACCTGAGGTCTTTGCGTGGCGCGATCACTCCGCCGCCTGGCCCAGCTACCGACCCAGTTGATGCCGCGACCTCAGGGCTTGGCAGCGGTGCATGTGGATGCGGCGCGGTCAGCGTGACGGCAATAGCTGCGCCGCCGAGTTGCACTTGCAGGATACGCGTTATCGTCGGGCTGGCAGGTTCCCAGGCAAAACCCAAGCGTGGTTCGGTGGCGATTACATCGGCGACGGCGTGGTGCAGTGCGGTGATCAATTGCACATCTTGGGCGATGGTGGCGCGTGGCTGGCCGCCAGCGTTCATTGCCGTGATGATCGGAAATGCCACCGGGCCAGCAATCGGCCAACCGTGGGTTTTGATTTCGTGCAGCATGCGCACCGAAATCGCTGCGCCCGGGCGAAATTCGCTACCGACCCAAGCTGGCATCGTCGACATGGCATCATCTGCCGACGTGAAATCCGCCATAGCGCGCGCAGCCTGTCGATAGCTGGCAAAATCTTCGACGGAGGCAAATACCATGGTGCCGTAGCTCGCCGCCGGCGGGCCAACTACAGCCACTACTGCATCGTGCAGGCCAAGGCTTGCGCAATTCACGGCGAACATCGCTGCAAACTCTGGCACCACACTCCACGGCGCAGCACGGAACAAACGTTGTGATGCTATAAAAAAATCACGTACCGCAGCGATCGTGATTTCGCTGCCGACATACCAATCATGCAAAGACGGTTCTGCGAAATCGGTCAGCTGCCCGTCGGTGGGTTGTGCGGGTGAGGTGTGCTCGGCCATGCGATAATTTACGCTAGGATGACGCTCATTAGCACTAGGCTGGTAACGCATACGTAACGGTTGCATGTGCAACGATGTCTTCGGCACCAGCGGTGCGTACATCGACTGCGCACACCGCGAGCTTGCGGCCTAAACGCAAAAATCGCGCTGTGGCTTCAACATCGCCAGGTTTCGGTCGGGCC
>JAYWHS010000671.1:0-3076 GCA_043777635.1 Kofleriaceae bacterium
TTGAATTTAGCGCGCGAAAAAATCCAGCTTGATTTTTTCCGGCAACATCTAGTACCACGCTAACTTCAGGCTTCGGGTGCTGGCCGTGCATCGGCGGCGAGCAACTGCTGCAACTCTGTCCACAACGGGTCGCACAGTCCCACGCGATAAGCTGCATTGTAAAACGCTTCGTGCTCGCCACGGTAAACCTCCCACTGTTCGCGCCGCGCACCAGCTACACACGCACGCACGTTGGCGAGCCTATCGGCGGCTTTCACAATAAGTGCGAGTTCGGTGGGGCCTGTCACCCCGGCCATTTTGGCGTAGGTTTTGGCTTTGCGCTCTTTGCGAGTGGCGCCGGGCTCGTCGGTGAGCAAGCCAACGCACGCAGCGATAAATGCATCGAATTGTTGCTCGATTTCGGCCAATGTTGCCGAGGTATCTTCGACTGCATCGTGCAGATACGCGACGGTTACGGCTTGGGTCCCGTAGGGTGCAGCCAAGGCGGCTACCGCGTCGAGGTGTTTGGCATACGGGTCATCCCCATACTTTTGCTCACCATGAACGGCAACGGCAAATATCCGGGCAGCGCTGTGCATTCCGGTATCGTCTCACCAATGCGGCGGCGTGTCAGGAATTTGTCGTGGTGCGGTCTGGCCGCACTACCAGCACGGAGCAATCTGCGTGATTGACGACTTTTGCAGCGTTGGTGCCGAGAATACGGTCGAGCATGGAGTAGCCGTGCGAACCGATCACGATGCAATCGGCACCTACGGTTTTGGCTTTGCGACAAATACCATCCCATGGTGTTGCCAGTTCCACTGCACTGCCGGCGACCATATCAGGCGACAACGTTGCGACGATGCGCGCCATATCCGCAGTGGCGTCTTGGTACATAGCTTGTTCAAGCGACACCCAATTGGTGCGCAGCTCGTCGGAGATTTCGGGTGGCGTGCGCACGACGCGCAGCAAAACAAGTCTTGCACTGAACGCACGCGCAAGACTAACGGCAGTTTCTAAAACGTGTGGGGCGCGTTTAGAACCGTCGAGTGCAACCAATAGTAGTTTCATACCGTACTCCGAGTTGGTTAAAGGATGGGGTGCAGGCCGTGAGCGCGAATAGTTTAGTTCAGCGGCCAGTCAGGTGGCCGGGTCACAGTTTGATTGCGTGCATACCCAAAGCGCCGTGGCGGAACATAATGTAGGGCGTGTTCCGGGATGGGTTGGACGTTGAGTAGCTCGACGGCCGCATAGGTTTTATCGCGTACCACCGTGACTGGGCACTTGGCTTCGCGTACTACGCGCTCGGATACTGAGCCCAACAGCAGCCGTTCTATGCCTTGGCGACCATGCGAACCGATGACGATCGAATCGGCGGAGACTTCGGAAGCCAAGGCTAGAATTTGTTCAGCTGGTGAACCAATGCGTGCGTGGACGAAGAAATGCACCTCACTTTCAGCATGTTGCGAAGCAAAAGTGGTGTGCAGCAGGGCAGCGAGTTGAAGTTGAATCTTCTCAGCGTAGTGAAAATCAACTTTATTTTCGGGTGGTACTGCGGTTAAGCCCGTGCGCGGATCGAGCGCGACCACAAAATGCAAGACTTGATCAAGTGTGCGGCAGGCATTTGCGATCGCAACATCACATGCGGCCTGGCTTTGTTTGGAGTAATCGTAGGCAATTACGATCTGTTGTTTACGTGGCGTGGTCATACCTTGGTAGTTAGCAACCTACGTGCCACTCAGAATCTGCGTCACCACGCTGTGATCGCGAAAATCTGGCGTTTGGTCTAGGCGCCAATGCAAAATGTGCGCGTCTACGGGCGCAAGCGCACACCATGTGTGGCTGGATGCCGCAATCGATTGGCGTGGCAGACTACATTCTTGCTATCGTCGCGCCATGACAGTGCTGCAAGATCAAGTCATTATTGTAACTGGAGCATCGCGCGGAATCGGCGAGGCAATTGTTCGGGCCAGCTTGGCGGCCGGTGCACGCGTGGTGTTGGCGTCGCGCAAACAAGCAGATCTCGATGCAGCTGCCGCGAAGATGCCGTCGGATCGGGTGTTGGCGGTGGCGTGTCACACCGGCAAAGCCGCCGATGTGGATGGGTTGTTTGCGCGTGCGATCGAACGGTTTGGGCGGGTCGATGGGTTGGTAAATAATGCTGCCACCAATCCATATTTTGGGCCGACGATCGATACGCCGGACGCTGCTTTTGACAAAACATTTGAAGTAAATGTGCGCGGATATTTCTATGGGATTCGTGCGCTGACGCGGCATGCGCGGGAACGTGGTGGTGGTGCGGCGGTGGTGAATATTGCAAGCATCATGGGCATGCGTGCAGCGCCGATGCAAGGTGTGTACGGCATGACGAAAGCGGCCGTGATTAGCATGACGCAAACCCTGGCGTTTGAGCTAGGCTCGTTGGGGATTCGGCTCAATGCGATTGCGCCGGGCTTGGTCGAAACCAAGTTTGCGGCAGCGCTGATTGCAAATCCGCAATTACGCGACCATGTGAATAAGCGCACGGGGCTTGGCCGGCACGCTCAGCCTGAGGAAATTGCGGGTGCGGCAGTTTATCTGCTTTCGCCAGCGGCGTCGTTTGTGACAGGGACGGTGCTCGCGGTCGATGGTGGCTTTACGTCGACGTAGTTGCTCCATGTCCGGTTTTCGTACTCCTTGCTCGGTACTCGGTACTCGGTGCTCGGTACTCGAAAGTCCGCAAACCGGACAATGTGCGTTCGTTGATAATGTGAACGTAACGAGAATCTGGCGATGCTCAGCGAACTTGGTGGTGGCATGATGCCAGCGTCGAGGCACCTACCCCCTGCGATGGCAGGGTGGCCGTTCTCTCGTAGCTCTCGCGCCACCCGAACCTAGTAGTTCTGCTCAGCGCGAAGGCCCGGAATAAACAACTGGGGTGCTTCGAAGTGGGCACTCTAGATACTCGTTCACAGTCACCTGCCATCTTGTGGGTGGCCGGTGCCCGCCGCTTCCGCGCCCCGCCTTCATGCTCAGCAGAACGCACTTTATAGCCTCGACCCATTGGTCCGAAAGTCCGCCAGTCCGCCAGTCCGCCAGTCCGCCAGTCCGCCAGTCC